>DASTWL010000004.1 GCA_035765895.1 Verrucomicrobiia bacterium
ACGCACCCAATTCAATTTTCCGGTCGAAATCTTTCACCCTCTGCTCGCCTCGTCCTCACACCCGCTCCCACATGACAGGTTCTTCAGGACCGACTAACTCAGATGCCTCCGCCGCCGATGCCAGCCCAAGCCCAACAGGCCGAGGCCAAACAGGCTGAACATGCTTGGCTCGGGAACCGCTTGCGGAGAAAACATGATGGAGTCCAAACCGAAGAACGAAGAAGGTAAAACTGTGAACTTTAATTCTGCAATTGTGCCGGCGTAGTCGCTGATATCGCCTGCCATCGTTACAGTTTGGCCCGCTGATGCGATCGGAACAAGCTCGATGGGCGTCGTGTTGAGCGTTACCAGAAGATCGTTAATATCCTGCAAATAGGGATACTGCACAAGAAATTGGATTGAATGCATTCCCGCTGGAACCAGTCCTGTCTGGGAAATAGACGCACTTTGGTTATAAACAGGATCGTAAGTGTTAACGCTGAGCTGAATGCTATAAGCGCCTTGGATGGGGGGATAGTTAATGGTGTTACCAGAAATCAGAACAACGGAGGTTACATCAAGCCCAGGCGAACCCCAAACGGCATCACATGCAATGCCGTCTTCACGAACAGTCCAACCCGGTAAAGCGTCGGCCGCAGAAATAGGGTTGTCAGCATCTGACGGTATATACCCTGCAGGTGGAGGCGAAATCACGGCGGCTTCAAAATCCAAGTTTTGAAAACTGCCCTGCCCAAATGCTATCTGAGCCCAAAAAGTGAACAAAACAACTGAAACGCTTTGTTTTATCTTAAAGTTGGGTGTGTTCATAATAGATGATTTTATTGAAGCCAGTTAATGTAAAACATTGTAAAGCGTCGTGGAATAAACCGGGGCTCCATGATTTGTAGAAAGCAATGCCATGTCCGCATTGATCGTGTTGATGTAGTTGGCCAGCGGAGTGGCCGACTCACCATTATGAGCAGGACCGACAAGAACGGCTTCATTGTTGATGATGGCCCACATTGGGTCGGATGAATCGCCGCCATACCAGCCAAAGTAGTAATTCGTGCTATCGGGAGGGTTCGTGTAATCGCCGAAGTTGATCCCCGCAGTCGTCACCCCGCCGATTCCAGATGAAGCGGTAGTAAATGTGGTGCCGACACGGTGTCGGCACACGAAAGACAAATCATTTCCTGAACACGAAACCAACGGCATTGCCTCTGCAAAACGCGGGAAATCTTCGGCAAATAAAATGACATCAAAATCAGTATCAGTATGAAGCGGCGGCTGGTATTCGCTTACCTGCTCAACAACTGTATTGGTGAAGTAGGTTCCGTCCGGATTAAACTAAACCATCTTTTGCCCCGGCGCAAAAAAGCTACCGACGTGGCCCGCTGTTATGGCATGCCTCGGGGAAATCGGGGTGCAAACGTAGGCGGCAGTGTTGACGTTCGTCATGTTGGTAAACGTCCGTCCCAGCGCGGCAACCGAACACAGGTAAATGTTCGTTACGTCCCGCAACCAGAAGTTCGTTTGCAGGATCGGCAGGTTGGTTCCTCCCCATGTATTGTTAAATGGGCCTTCCGGATCGCCCCCTGCGTCATACGGTGGCAGATCAAAATATGCACTGCTCACGGACGCGTTGGTGCGGCTGGTGAGCATGTGCAGCATGTTGTCCACCAGCGATTCTGCTTTGCCCGGATAACGCAGATAGGGTGAGAACACCGCAGCCAAGGTGTGGTCGCCGCCCGCCGCAATCAGCTTCACGGTGTGCAGGGTCGCGGGCACATCGCACTGCCCGGCGCTGTTATCGCCCCATGCCTCAATGCTTCCGTCCTCGCGCAACGCCACGCTGTGCCCGGTTCCACCCGCAATCGCCATCGCGTTGGTGAGCGTCGCCGGCACATTGGTTTGCCCGTGGTCGTTCAGACCCCACGCCACCACCGTGCCGTCCGCCTTGATCGCCAGGCTGTGCATCCGCCCCGCCGCCACCGCCACCACGTTGCTCAGTCCCGTGGGAACATTGGCTTGCCCCTCGGAGTCCCAGCCCCACGCCACCACGGTGCCATCGTTCCGCAGTGCCAGACTATGCAACAAGCCGGCGGCAACCGCCGTCACGTTGGTTAAATTGGCAGGAATATTCAACTCGCCATAGGTATTGTCGCCCCACACTTGGATCGTGCCATTGGTGAGCAAGGCCACGTTGTGGAACCAGCCCGCTGCCACGGCCTTCACGCCGGCCAGATTCGCCGGCACCGGCTCGCTCACGGCCGGATTCAGCGCCCGGCCCCAAACCGTCACCGTCCCGTCACCACGCACGGCAAGGCTGTGTTCGTTGCCCGCCGCCACCGCGACCGCGTTGGTCAGGTCGGCGGGGACATCCGCCCAATCGTAACCCCATTGTGTTACGCTGCCGTCTTCACGCACCGCAACGGAGTGAAACTCGCCCGCCGCAATCGCAATGGCGTTGGTCAAGTCCAGCGGATACTCGCTCTCCCCGTCATCATCGGCACCCCAAGCCACCGCCGAGCCATCGGCAAAAGAGGGCTCATAGTGAACCACCCATGTCCCCGCCTGGTTCGTCCCGGCGGCGTTCCAAACCTTCACCGAATATTCGCCGTCCACCGGATTGGTCTGCCACAAAGGCGTGGCGTTCGTGGGCACAACCGAATAATTCGTGTAGGTGGCATCGGCAATGGCCGCGCCATCCTTGAACCACTGATACTGGAGGGGGAATTGCGCGGTGCCGTTGGCCGAAGCCGAAACAGACATCGGAAACCAAGTCGTAAAGGTGTAGCTGCCCGGCTGCGGCGTGACGGAGTCAATGGTGGGCGCCTCAAGCAACGTTAATGTGGCGTTGGTTGTCATTACCGAGCCCGCACCGGTCGAGATGAGCGCGCGGTAATTGCCGATATCATTTGAGGAGACGTTGGACAAGGTAAGCTGCGCGTTGGTCTCGCCGGACAGATTCACGCCGTTAAACTGCCATTGGTAATGCACTCCCGCCAGTCCGATGCCTGCGGCCGTAAATTGGGCCGTCGCCCCCGGCGCGGCGAATTGATCTGTTGGCTGGGTCAGGGTCAGTGGCGTCAACCGGCCCGTGCGAATGGCCAAGGCATGATTATCGCCTGATCCAATCGCTACAATCTGTCCTTGTGCATCTGTGTATGGAAAATCAGCCAAGTCTCCCCACACGACGACTGAGCCATCGGACTGTAATGCCGTGCTGTGATAACCACCCGCTGAGACGGCCACCACGTTGGACAGCCCGGTCGGAACCATCGCCTGTCCGTAATTGAACAGGGAGCCACTGTTTGTCCACCCTGCGCCCCACGCGACCACTGTGCCATCGGCCCGCAATGCCAGCGTGTGGCCTCCACCCGCCGCCACCGTCGTCACATTGCTCAACCCCGCCGGAACGTTGGTAACATTCCATCCAACGTAGCCATTGTTACCCCAAACCCTAACCGTCCCGTCCTGAAGCAGCGCCACAGCGTGCTCCCAACCTGCGGCTACCGCTTTAGCCGCCGGCAAACCAGTGGGCACATTGCATTGGCCATAATTGTTTGTCCCCCACGCGGTGACCGTGCCATCCGTTCGCAATGCCAAAGTAAACCCATCACCAGCAGCGGCCATGATCGCGTTGGTTAAATCAACGGGCACAGGGCCATTCGTCGTGCCCCACACTGCCACTGTGCCGTTGCTTCGAACGGCAACCGCTTGTTCCCATTTCGCAGACAACTGCCTGATATCTGTAGTCCCAGCCAAGACATTCGTCGAACTCCCCCACGAAGTCACCGTGCCGTCATTATGCAAAACTAAAGAAAAATCAAAACCGCCGGCCACCGCCGCCGCGCCCAGCAAAGACGTCGGCACCGCCAGTTGGCCGCCATGATTCACTCCCCACGCTAATACCATCCTGTCGCTTGGATTGCTGCCATTGGTGTATTCCTGCCAGTTTGTCAGCCAGTCACCGTCGGGGTCGTCGGCTGCCGTCGCGTCCAGATTGCCGAAGTATTGCCGCTCCCATGCGTCCGGCAGGCCATCCGCATCTCCGTCGAGGCTGATGCCATAAGAGCCGTTCCAGCCAATCAGGCCGCTATACTTGAAGGTCAGACTGATCGCGGTCTGGCCCGCCACCCCCAAAGTGCTGGCGGGCGCCTGCAACCGTCCGCTCGCGGGCACATCTCCCATCGAGGTTCCATAATCGGGATAGTCCGCCACCGGATTGCCCCAGTAACAGTGATAGTTGGGGTAATTGTCATTCCAGGAGACATCAACGGCACTCAAATAGGAATAAGCGGGCAAAAGGGCGTTGAGAACAGCATCCAGGAACAGCACTTCGTCGGTGCCCACCGCAAAAGAATCCACCGTCGTGGTGAACGAGTTGACATCCTCCGTTCCCGCCTCGCCGGACAGAATGGTGGCGCAGTTGTTGAACGTGACGTAGGCCGGATTCCATTCGACGGTCGAGCCGCCGCCGTCCTGATAAACACAGGCCAGGCAGTTGCTGAACTGGCTGTCGTAAAGGTTCACACTCAATTCGCCCGCGCCGGCCTGGCAGATGCCGGCATTGCAATTCTCAAACCGCCAGCCCGACAGGTAGATCGAGTTGTCGCCGGAAAGACTCAACGCGGCGTCCAGATAGGAACATTTTCCACCCCCAGACACATAACCCAAGCCCCCATCGCCCACCACCAGCCCGGTGCCGGCGGCAATGCCTGGATTTCCGGTGCTGCCGCTGATGACCTCCCCGACCGAATCATCATCCTGGCTGGTGAATACAATCGGCTCGCCGTAGCCGCCCCCATTAAAACTGCCGGTGATCAGCCGACCGGGACCGGATGAACCCCCGTCCGCAAACTTGACGACAACCCCGGATTCGTAATTGACCGTGTCAAAATAAACACCCCCCGCAACCAGGTAGGTGCCTTCCGTCAGCGTGATCGCGCTGTCACTGTCCACGATCACGTAATCCAACACGTAGCCCGGCTGGGTGGCGAGGTCCGCCCGGGCCAGTTGAATGGGTGCCTGGATTGCCGCCTGCGCCAGACGCACCGGCGGCAGCGGCAGCGTCGGTGATACCCGGTGCAAAATCGAATCGGCCGAGGCCATCCGGTTTGTGGCGCCCGGACTTGCCCGCAACTGCTCCAGTTGCGTTCGCACCCGGCGATAGGGCAGTCCCTCAGTCAAGAATACCCGCCCCGCCTGATGCTCCCAAATTTTGTAAACGGGTGTCTCGCCTACCCGGTCCCGGAATGCAGCGTTGTTGGTCAGACCGCGCGCCACGCCGTTGGTGAGCACGAACGCCCGACCCCGCACCATCTTCATCGCGCCGAATTTCAGCGTGCGGTCCGTCAAATTGTCCTGCCGGTTCGTCGTGACCGCCTCCGCCTCCGGATCCGAAGTGTCGAAAAACTCCGTCCATAACTGCAAACGCGCGGTGTCGGCATTCAGTCCCGGATAGTCCTCCGGCGGCGGCGGGGCCGCCCGGAACACCAAATCGGCTTCCAGTCCGCTCCGCCGGTAGGTCACCAAAAGATCGGCCGAGCAGCCCTCGAAAGCATTCGTGTAAATGACTTGATTGCCGGAGGGCAGCAGCAGGCCGACGGAGTTGGTCAACCGGCCGATCAACACGTTGTTCGTGCCGTCATAATAACTGATGCCCAGGGACGGCTCTTCAAATGCCGGCCATCCGGAGTGACCAGTTCAATCACGCCCTCGTGAATGTCGCTGGGAAAATAAACCTTGTGCTGGCCCTGCACCGCCGCCGCGCCGCCGGCTGGGAGAATTGTAATCCCCTCTTTCGATTCCTGGAGCTGACCTTGTGCGTTGGTGAAGTATAAACCGCTGCACAACTCCACATACGCGCGGTTGGTGACCAACATCACCTGACCATTGGCGTTGGTCTGCGCCACCACCTTCTGCCAGACCCGGTGGTTCAGCCCGCGTTCGCCAATTACGTAACGAGCGGATTGTGCTTCAGAATGATTGAATGAGAACGCCGCGACCAGAACACAAGCCGCCCACCGCACCGCCTGCGAACCTTTCATAAGCTGGGCCTGGTTTGTTTTTCAACCGAAGTCTGCGTGGTTGACAAAGCGTTTCCTATGCCGGTCGCGCGAAAACTGCCAACCGCAGGTTGGCCTTTTCTGCCCGTTTTTTGCCCAGATATATCGCAGTTCCACCCCACCCCTGGCGAATTCTCCGGGGACAACCAGCCAGTGGGCAATCGGCAATGCAAATGTCAAAAAGACCAACCCAAACGCGCCATGCCCCCTCTACTGGCCACCAAGCGATCCGGCGGGTTTACACAAAAAACGTGAATGCTTTGGCGCTTTGTGTAGTCTTAATCCCCGAAACAACAAATCACCTCATGAAACCACTTTATCAGGGCTTGTGGATCGTCTGCGCCGCGCTGGCGCTGGCGGGCTGCTCCTCCACCAAGGCCAAAACCGCCATGGCCCCCAAACACGTCCTCGTCGTCACCACCACCACCGGCTTCCGTCACAGTTCCATCCCGACGGCGGAAAAGGTCCTGGGCGAACTGGCCCAGACCAGCGGCGACTTCACCGTGGAATTTGCCCGGGTCGAACCCAACGATCCCCAATTCCGGGGCGCCAACGGCCAGCCGGACCCGGAAAAGGTCAACGCCGCCATCAAGGCCGTGCTGGCCGAGAAGCTGAGCCCGGCGGCGCTTTCGCACTACGACGGCGTCATCTTCGCGAACACCACCGGCGACCTGCCGTTGCCCGATCCGCAGGCCCTGCTGGACTGGATCAAGGCCGGGCACGCCTTCATGGGGATGCATTCCGCCACGGACACGTTCCCCGGCTTTCCGCCCTACACGGCCATGATCGGCGCCCACTTCCTGCGGCACGGGCCCCAGGTCGAAGTGGAAGCCATCAACCAGGATCCCAACTGCCCGGCCTGCCGGCACCTCGGCAAAACGTGGACGGTGTTTGACGAGATTTACCAGATGAAGGATTTCGACCGCGCCAAAGTGCACGGGCTGTTGTCGCTCGACCGGCTCATGTTGAACGGCGAGGACATCAAGAATCACAAGGCGACGCCGGGCGATTACCCGGTGGCATGGACCCGCGAATACGGGAAAGGCCGCGTGTTCTACACCTCGCTCGGCCACCGGGAGGACATGTGGGACCCCACGTGGACCGAAAGGGACGGCAGCCGGCGGAATTCGCCCGAAATCGCCAAGCAATACCAGCAGCACATCCTCGGCGGCATCCGCTGGGCGCTCGGACTGGACAAATAAACCGCGGCACGCTTTTCTTTTTGCCCATGAACCAAGCTCCCAACGACTTCAACCGCCGCGAATTCCTGAAGGGCGGCTCGCTCGCCACGCTGATGACCATGCTGGGCGGCGTCGAACTCATCGCCCAAACCAACAAGGTCGCCGAGGAACTGTCGAGCACCGCCAAAGTGCGCGTCGCCGTCATCGGCCTCGGCACGTGGGGCCGCGAGATTCTCAAGACCCTTGCCCGCGAACCACAGGCCGAGGTGGCGGCCATTTGCGACACCTACGCCGCCTCGGTGCGGAAATGCTCGGTGGACGCGCCGGGCGCCAAACAGGTGGCGGATTACCAGACCATCCTGGCCGACAAGACCATTCCGGCGGTGGTCATCGCGACGCCGTCGCACCTGCATCGCGAAGTGACGATTGCAGCCCTGAAGGCGGGCAAGCACGTTTACTGCGAAGCGCCGCTGGCGCACACCATCGAAGAGGCCAAGGCCATTGCCCTCGCGGCCAACGCGGCGCCGAAGCAGGTGTTTCAAGTTGGCCTGCAGATGCGCTCCGACCCGCAACGGCACTTCCTGCTGCCATTCGTGCATTCCGGCGCGCTCGGCACCTCCGTGCTCGCCCGCGCGCAATGGCACAAGGCGCAGAGCTGGCGGTCGGCGTCGCCAAATCCGGACCGCGAAAAGGCGCTGAACTGGCGGCTGCACCGCGAAACCTCGCCGGGGCTCCTCGGCGAAATCGGCATTCACCAGCTCGACCAGGCCGGCTGGTTCCTGAACCAGCGCCCCACGGCGGTCACCGGCTTCAATTCCCTGATCAAATGGAAGGACGGCCGGGACGTGCCGGACACGGTGCAGGCCATCATGGAGTTTCCGGGCGGCGTGCGGCTGCAATACGACGCCACGCTCGCCAATTCGTTCGACGCGGATTACGAGGTTTATTACGGCACTTATGCCGCCGTGATGCTGCGCGAGAACAAGGCCTGGATGTTCAAGGAAGTGGATTCGCCGCTGCTCGGCTGGGAGGTCTATTGCCGCAAGGACAAATTCTTCCGCGAAACCGGCCTCTCGCTGAAGGCCGGCGGCTCGAAGCAATCCGACCTCACCGCGCCGGTGGATGCCCCCGTGCCGTTCGAGGCCACGCCGCTTTACAATTCGCTGGCGGCGTTTCTCTACAACGTCTTCGAACAGGAGGCGGCCATTCGGGAATTTACCGACGCCTTTGGCGATGATCCCGCCGCGCTGCTGGAGCACCTCAAGAGCGAGGTGGAGCCCAAGCGCAAGCCGGGTGCCACCGCCCTCGAAGGTTTTCAAGCCACCGTCACCGCGCTCAAAACGAACGAAGCCGTCCTCAGCGGTCAACGGCTCGAGTTCAAGGATGAGTGGTATCAACTGTCGTAAACGAACCGCCGTGCAACCTTGTATCATAACAACATGACTCCCAAATTCGCCCTGCTCGCCGTCAGCCTGCTCGCCGCCCTGTCGCTGCCGGCGGCGGAAATGACCAAACTCACCTCCACACCCGGCAGCAACAAGATCCGCGTGGAAGGCACCTCGTCCGTGCACGACTGGCAGATCGAGAGCGCCATCATCGGCGGCAGCGCCGAGGTGGGACCGGGCTTCCCACTGACGCCGGGCGCCCCGGTCAAGCCCGGCCCCGTGGACGCCAAGGTGACGATTTTCATCCCCGTGCATTCGCTCAAGAGCCTGGAAAAGGACGGCAAGCCTTACAGCACGGCCATGGACAACCGCATGTATGACGCGCTGCGCGAAGCCGACAACAAGCGCATCACCTACACGCTCACCGAACTGAACCTCAAGGAAGCGCCCAAAACGGCCGAGGCACCCTATCAATTCGAGGCCAAGGGTGAACTCTGCGTCGGCGGCGTGACCAACAAAATCACCATGCCGGTCAACGTCACCGTGCTCGGCGAGAACAAGGTCAAGTTTGCCGGAACCGTCACCGTGAAGATGACCGACTTCAAAATTGAACCGCCCGCGCTCACGGTGCTCGGCCTGGGCATCAAGACCGGCGACGACGTGAAGCTGTTCTTCGAGTGGATCGCGTCCAAACGCACCCCGGCCAATTAACTGGTGGGCCACTCACCTTAAAGCCACTCACCTTAAAACGACAAACGGCGCCCAAACGGGCGCCGTTTTGGTTTCCAGCCAGTCGCGCAACGGTCCGGCCTACTGCAGCGCCAGCACCACCACCGACTTGGGCGGCAGCGAAGCAGCAAAGCCCTGCCCGGAGAGTCTGGCTCCGTCGAAATCAGCGGGGTTCACCGCCTCCGGCTGCTCAAAGGTGTTGTGCGCATTCATCGTGGCCGCGGTGAGCACGCGCCCGGTGACCGTCGTGGCCTTCAGCCCCTCGACGTTGCAGGTCACGTCCGCGGCGGCGTTCGGATTCAAGTTGCACAGCGTCACGTGCACCACGCCCGCCCGGTCGCGCGACGCGGAAACGCTCACGGACGGAATTTTCTCCCCGCCGAGTTCGTAGTCGGCGCAATGCAGTTCCGTCGGCAGCAACGTCGCGTCCTGGTGCACGGCATACATCTCGAAGACGTGATACGTCGGCGTCACAATCATCTTTTCCTTGTCGGTCAGGATCATGGCCTGAAGCACGTTCACCATCTGCGCGATGTTCGCCATTTTTACGCGGTCGGCGTGCCGGTTGAAAATGTTGAGCGTCACACCGGCCACGAGGGCATCGCGCAGCGAGTTCTGCTGGTAGAGGAAACCGGGATTCGAGCCCGGCTCGACGTCATACCACGCGCCCCACTCATCCACGATCAGGCCGATGCGCTTGCCGGGATCAGTCTGGTCCATGATGGCGCTGTGGCGCTGGATCAGGTCGTCCATCTCCAGACAGCGGCGCAGCGTGGAAAACCACTGCGATTCGGCAAACGCCGTGGCCGAACCCTTGTGGCCCCAGTTGCCGGTGGGCAGCGTGTAGTAATGCAGCGACAGCCCGTTCATGCCGCGGCCGACGTTCTTCATGAGCACTTCCGTCCAGTGATAATCCGCCGCATTCGCGCCGCAGGCGATGCGGTAGAGCGGATTCTGGCCGTCGTAGTTTTTCACGAACGTGTTGTAGCGGCGGAAATTGTCGGCGTAGAACTCGGGCGTCATGTTGCCGCCGCAGCCCCAGCTCTCGTTGCCCACGCCGAAGAACCTCACCTTCCACGGCTTTTCCCGGCCGTTCTGCCGGCGCAAATTGGCCATCGGTGAACTGGCGTCGCTCGTCAGGTATTCCACCCACTCCATCATCTCCTGCACCGAACCGCTGCCGACGTTGCCGCAGATGTAGGCATCGCAGCCCACCTGCTCGCAGAGGTCCATGAACTCGTGCGTGCCGAAATGGTTGTTCTCCACCACGCCGCCCCAGTGCGAGTTGTAGATGGACGGCCGCTTTTCGCGCGGCCCGATGCCGTCCTTCCAGTGATACTCGTCGGCGAAACACCCGCCCGGCCACCGCAGCACGGGCACGTGCAGCTTTTTCAGCGCGGCCACCACGTCGTTGCGGATGCCGCGCGTGTTGGGAATCGGACTGTCCTCGCCGACCCAGATGCCCTCGTAGATGCAGCGGCCGAGATGTTCGGAAAACTGCCCGTAAATGTTCCGGCTGATTTGCGCGCCGGGTTGATCGGCTTCGAGCGTGAGCGTGGCGGTGTTGGATTGGGCCGGGGCGGAGGCAACCATCAGCAACGAGGCTGCAACGACACAGAGAAGGGATGGAGTTTTCATAAAGCGTGCCTGGTTGACAATTGCCGGAACAAGGTCCGGGGAATTGGGGTCCAGGGAATGCGGCCAGGTTTTGTCTTCATTCTCCTGATCTTGATTTCCCTGACAATTATTTAACACCCGGGCTGACCGTAATACGCGCCGGGACCGTGTTTGCGGTTCCAGTGCTTTTTCAAAATATGCGCCGGCAAGGACTCTGCCTTCGGATTCAGCAGCAACATTTCAAACGCCATCTGGGCGCAGGCTTCGAGCGCGATGGAGTTGTCCAGCGCCTTCTGCGGCGTCTTGCCCCACGTGAACGGCGCGTGGCCGTGCAGCAACACGCCCGGCACGTCGTCCGGATTGAGGCCGCGTTGCTTGAAACATGCCTCGACGACCACGCCGGTGTTCGCTTCGTAACCGGTGTCGATCTCGGCTTGGGTCAGCAAGCGCGCGCATGGCACCGTGCCGCCGAAATGATCCGCGTGTGTGGTGCCGTAGCAGGGCAGTTCGCGCCCCGCCTGCGCCCACGCCGTCGCGTGCCGCGAGTGTGTATGCACCACGCCGCCAATATTCGGGAACGCGCGGTAGAAATGCAGATGTGTCGGCGTGTCCGAGGACGGACGCGCCTTGCCCTCGATGACTTTGCCATCGGCGATGTTCAGCACGACGATGTCTTCGGGCGTGAGTTTGGCATAATCCACGCCGCTGGGCTTGATGGCCATGACGCCCGCCTGGCGGTCCACGCCGCTGACGTTGCCCCACGTGAGAATGACCAGCCCGGAATCAACCAGCGCCTTGTTGACCCGGCAGACTTCCGCTTTCAGTTCGTCAAACATACAATTTTATGTTGCCACAGAGACTCAGAGCACACAGAGGAAAATGTCGTCCAAACTCTGTGCCTCTGTGGCCAGTTTTACTTCCGCGCTTTGTCACGAATGGCAATTAGTTCCTTCATCACGTTGTGCAGATTGCCGTTCCACTGCTTGGTGCCGAAGGCGTCGTGGAGTTGCTTGTAGAGCGCGTAGAGCTTTTTGTAAACCGCGTGGGCCTTCGGGTTCGGCTTGTAAACGGTCGGCTTGAGGCCGGTCATCTTCTTCTGCGCGGTGGCGAAGTCCTTGTGCGCGCCGGCCACGACGGCGGCGGCGATGGCGGACCCGAGCGCGCAGGTTTGCGCCGAACGGCTGATCTTCATCGGGCGGCCCGTGATGTCCGCGTAGGTCTGCATGACGAGCGGGCTTTTCTCCGCGATGCCGCCGCAGTTCACCACTTCGGAAATCTTGCAGCCGTATTCCTCGTAGCGGTTGATGATGGTCAATGCGCCGTAAGCTGTCGCCTCGATGAGCGCGCGATAAACTTCCGCCGGGGTCGTGTAAAGCGTCTGGCCGATGAGCAGGCCGGTGAGTTGCTGGTCCACGAGCACCGTGCGATTGCCGTTGTTCCAATCGAGCGCCAGCAAACCACTTTCGCCGGGCTGAAGTTTCAACGCGGCGGCGGAGAGGTCTTCATGCGTGGCGGAGCGCGGAGCATTGCTCCGCGAGTTGGTTGACTTTGCCGCAGCTTGCGGAGCAATGCTCCGCGCTCCGGGTTCAATGTAATTCACCCACCAGTTGAAAATATCTCCCACCGCGGATTGGCCCGCTTCGATGCCGAAGTAGCCGGGCACCACGCTGCCATCCACAATGCCGCACACGCCGGGAATGTCCGCGAGCTTGGCGGTGTTCACGCGCACGCTGATGTCGCACGTGCTGGTGCCAATAATCTTCACGAGCGTCCCGGGCTTAACGCCCGCGCCAATCGCGCCGGTGTGCGCGTCGAACGCACCGACCGTCACCGGAATGCCCGCCGACAGGCCGGTGCGTTTGGCCCAATCCGCTGTGAGCGTGCCGACGGCGGAATCCACCGCGAGCACGCGCTTCGGCAAACGGTCACGCAACGCGCCGAGTTTCGGGTCGAGTTTCGAGAGGAATGCCTTGTCGGGATAACCGCCCCATTTGGCGTTATACATCGCCTTGTGACCGGCGGCACAGATGCCCGCGATGAACTTGTCCGGATGCAGCGTGTCCGTCAGCGCGGCGGGCACGAAGTCGGAGAGTTCAATCCACGAATGTGCAGCGTTGAAGACTTCCGGCGCAGCGCGGAGGCATTTCAGGATTTTGCTGAAGAACCACTCGCTGGAATAGGTGCCGCCGCACTTGGCGAGATATTGCGGGCGCATCTTCTTCGCGAGCGTGGTGATCTCGGCGGCTTCGGCGATGCCGGTGTGGTCCTTCCAGAGCCACGCCATCGCGGCGGGATTGTTGGCGAACTTCTTCTGGAACACGAGCGGCTGGCCGTTGGCATCCACGGGCAACGGCGTGCTGCCGGTGGTGTCCACGCCGATGCCAATGACCTGGCCGGCATGGAAGCCTTTGACAGTTTTCTTCGCCATGGCGAGCGCCTGTTTGATGGTGACTTCGGCGCCCTGGAGATAATCCGCGGGATGCTGCCGGGCGAGGTTCGGATCGCGGCTGAGGATGACGCCGGCGGTGCCGTGCGAGTAACCCCAGACGGCAGTGGCGACTTCCGCGCCGTTGGCGACGTTGACGATGAGGCAGCGAACGGAGTTCGTGCCGTAGTCCAGACCGATGGTGTATTGCGCGCTCATGGGTGGCTGATGGTTTTCTGAAAAGGCGTTTGGCTCAATCAATCATTCCGGTCCGCGAACCGTCGGCCCGCGTGCCCGGCTCAACAAACTCATTCTCTCACAATCCGAACCCGCCGCTCCGCCCGGGAGGAGCGAAGCGGCGGGCGCCGGAAACTTGGGTGACGCTCACTTGGCCGCCGGAAGGCGCAGCACGGTCAGTGAGTTGCCCGGGAAAACGCGGGTGAATGTGTTGCCCGTGATCGACAAGGGCTCGGTCTTGGGGGCCACGCGCTGCGGTTCGTCGAGCGAGTTTTCCGCCTTGGGATCGGCGTCGGTGAGCACGATGGCCTCCGCGTTGCCCGTGAGGTTGCGCGTCCCGTCGAGTTGGATCTGGGTTTCCGTCGGCGCGGACGAAGCGTTGACCACCTTGACGATGATTTCGCCCGTCCGTTCATCCCGCGTGGAACTGGCGAACAGGCCCCGGGTGGTCTGGCGCGGATTCTTGACGTCGTGAATCACGCGGCCATCCAGCGAACACTTCACACTCGTGCCGCGCACCTCGACCTTGATGTCATACCAGCGGCCGGTTTCGATGTGGCCGCGTTTGCCATCCACGGTCTCGTCGAGTTCGAGGGCGTTCTGGGTGTTGTCCCAGCCGCCGATGTTCCACCACACGCGGTCCTCGTCGTCGTTGATGTGGAACAGAATCAGGAAGCCTTCGCGGCCGGAAATTTTCCGGGCCTTGAGTTCGAGCGTGTAATCCGTCCAGGACTTGTCGCCGGCCAGGGCGCGGATGAATTCACTTTCCGCCGTCTGGCGCAGCGCGCCATCGGCCACGGTCCAGGCGCCCCCACCGAGCATTTTCCAGCCGTCGGCGTTCTTGGTGAAGTCCGAGGCGAACAGCACCTTGCCGTCCGGAGCGGTCACCTTGACGTCCTTGAACTCGGCCGCGGTGTTCCACGTGCCGACGCCGATGCAGCCAGTCGGCAGGGGCTCCTGCGCGGTGGCGGCCTCGACGTCGGTGGGCAGCGTCACGGTGCCGCGGTATTGGCTGAAGAGTTTTTGCACGTAGTAGCTGGGCAATCCATACCACCGCGAACTGTCAAAGTTGATCAGGTCGGGATTCCACTGGCGGTGGTTGATGTTGACGAACAGCGGGGCGTAGCAGGCCATGCTGACGATGTCGGAATTGCGCTCGATGCCGGTCATGAACGCGGCCTCGCCGATGGCCGCGCGCAGGTTGCCCTTGCCGCCGTTGCGGGTGACGGCGTATTCGCCGACGAAGACCTTCGGCCCTTTGCGGTCGTAGTCGTCGTAACGGTGCGCCTGCTGCATGAAGAACTCGGGCGTGTTGTAGTAGTGCTCGTCCACCAAGTCGGGCTTGGGCGTCGTGGGATAACCGCCCTGCCAGTGGTTGGCGACGAGCTTCATCTCCGGATGCTTGTCCTTGATGGCCTTCACGAACAGGGGCCAGCGCTCGTGGTAGGCCGCGCCGCCGTTTTCGTTGCCGATTTCCATGTATTGCAGATTGAACGGCGCGGGGTGGCCGTTTCGGGCGCGCAGGCCGCCCCAGACGGTGTTGGTGGGGCCGTTGGCATATTCAATCGCATCGAGCGCGTCCTGCACCCACTGGCCCATCCGGTCCATCGGAATGACTTCGCGGTGCGACATGCCGACGTTGATGTCGAACAACGGCGTGGCGCCGAGGTCCTCGGCCATTTGCAGGTATTCGTGAAACCCGAGCCCGTGCGTGGCGTAATAGCCCCAGATGTTCCAGAGCGGCGTGCGCACGTCGATGTCGCCGATGGTGTTTTTCCAGTGATACATGTGGGCCATGTCATCGCCTTCAACCCAGCAGCCGCCGGGAAAGCGGACGAATGACGGATGCAGATCATCCAGCGATTCGGCGAGGTCCGGGCGCAGGCCGTGGTTCTTCCACGTCTTGTCCGGCAGGAGTGACACCATGTCGAGGAAGAGCGTGCCCCGGCCATCGCATGTCAACTCCAGCATCGCCTTGGAATCCGTGTCCTGGGCACGGAGTTTCACGGTGTAATACTTCCATTCACCGGCGATCCCGCGGATTTCGCCCGTGGCAATTTCCCGGCCGCCGCTCAGCAATTTGACGTTCAGCGGCCCGTTGAACCCGTCCTCCGCGCGAGCGGCGAGCTTGAGCGTGTAGCTGTCGCCCTTGACGATGTTCATGCCCCAGTAACCCGCGTTGCTCAACCGCGCCTGGCCGTCGAGCTTGATCCGGAGGCTCCGGCGGTTGAACGGATTCAACGGCCGGCTGGAATCGATGGCCGCCTCGCTGCGGCCGCCGCTCACATTTTCGAACTTCCAGTATTCCGGCTGGTCGGCGTCCTCGAAGGAACGGTTGCGCACGAGTTCCGGGTAGATGCCGCCGTCGGCGGAGAGGTTGATGTCTTCGAAGAAAATGCCCCACAGGGTGGGCGAGATGGCGTGGCCGGGCCGGTCCACCTGCACGGTGATTTTGGCCGGCGCCGCCGCCAGCGCACCCGCGGCGAGCAGGGATCCAATGACGATAGCTTTCAGTTTCATACGCGTTGGGGATTGAGTTGCGAGTTCAGTTTGGAGCGCTCGGACAGGTCATTTGCCCGGCCGTTCAGGCCACGAAGCCGTGTTTCAAACCATGGGCGACCTCGTTCCATTCCAGCTCCTGCTTGAACTGGCGGACGCGGGTTTCGCGGTCAATCACGACGAGTTCGAGCCCGGCGATATTCGCGAAATCCTCGATCATTTCCGTGGTCACCGCCTGGCTGAAGCCCGTGTGATGCGCGCCGCCCGCGTAAATCCAGCACGCGCAGGCGTCCGCAAAATTCGGCCGGGGCACCCACACTGCGCGCGCCACCGGCAGCTTGGGCATGGCCTGCGGCGCCGCCACCACGTCCACTTCATTGACCAGCATGCGGAACCGGCTGCCGAGGTGCACCAGCGAGGCGTTCAAGCCGGGGCCCGCCGGCGTGTTGAACACGAGGCGCGCCGGATCCGCCTTGCCGCCGATGCCGAGCGGATGCACTTCGAGCGCGGCCCGGCCGTCGGCAATGCTGGGGCAGATTTCGAGCATGTGCGCGCCCAGCACGAGCTGGTTGTCCGGCTCCAAATGATAGGTGTAGTCCTCCATGAACGACGTGCCGCCCTTGAGCCCCAGCGCCATGACTTTCATCGCACGGACCAGGGCCGCCGTCTTCCAGTCGCCTTCGCCACCAAAACCGAAGCCGGCCGCCATCATGCGCTGCGAGCCAATGCCCGGCAGTTGCGCCAGGCCGTGCAAATCTTCAAACGTGTCGGTGTAGCCCTTGAAGCCGCCTTCGGTGAGGAAGTGCCGGATGCCGAGCTCGATGCGCGCCGCGGCGCGCACGGATTTGTGGCGCCGGCCGCCTTTGCGCAGGTCGGCCGTCATCGTGTAGGTGGCCTCGTATTCCTGGCAGAGCGCGTCCACTTCCTTTTCGGAAACGGCGTTCACGCGCTGGACGAGGTCGCCCACGCCGTGGGTGTTGACCGAAAAACCAAACTGCATCTGCGCGGAAACCTTGTCGCCTTCGGTCACGGCCACTTCGCGCATGTTGTCGCCGAAGCGGACGAACCGGGCGCCCTGCCAGTCGTGCCAGGCCGCCGCCGCCCGCGCCCACGCGCCGAGCCGCGCCTGCACGGCCGGATCCTGCCAGTAACCGACGACGACTTTGCGGTCCTTGCGCAGCCGGCTCCAGATGAAGCCGTGTTCGCGATCGCCGTGCGCGGCCTGATTGAGATTCATGAAATCCATGTCAATCGTGGCCCACGGAATGTCGCGATTGTGCTGGGTGTGCAGATGCGCCACCGGCTTGCGGAGCTGTTTGAGGCCGTTGATCCACATCTTGGACGGCGAGAACGTGTGGCACCAGGTGATGAGGCCGATGCAGTTGGGCGCGTTGTTGGCGGCCTGGCACACGGCGGTGACATCGTCAGGCGACGTCATGACGGACTTGAAGACGACCTTGACCGGAATGGCGCGGGCGGCATTGAGCGCCTGAGCCACTTCACGCGAGTGCACGGCGACTTGTTTGAGGGCCTGGGGACCGTAGAGGTGCTGACTTCCGGTCACGAACCACACTTCGAGCTGCTTGAGTTTGAGCATAGATCTTAAAAGATTTGGCACGCCAATCAGGGTGCGGGGCTGGCGTGAAAAGTCAGCATGACGGCAAACCGGGCAGGCGTCGAGATATTTCTTGCGTTAGTTAAGTAATGCAGGTAACAGTGCGCCCATCAGCGCATTTTTTCAGCCCGGTCGGCGACGCACCCCGACGTCCGCGCGATGGAGGCTGGATTTGTGGCGCTCGTTACGATAAGGAGTCGGGTGACTCCAATGGCGGCTGCGACTGACGCACTCGCGTTTCAACCTATAAAAGCGACGACCAACAAACATGAAGACACATTTGCCAAGAAAGTCTGTCCCGCTCCTGTTCAGCGCCGGTCTGGGCCTCGCCCTGCTGGCCGGATGCGCCTCTCACAAGTGCTGTTGCAGCACTGGCGCAGATGCCATCACCAAGGCGCCGTTCGGCACGGCGGACGGGCAGGAGGTGGACCTCTACACCTTGAGCAACAAGCGGGGCGCCGTGGCCACCATCATGAACTACGGCGGCATCGTCACTTCGCTGAAGGTGCCGGACGAGAACGGCAACCTGGTGGACGTCGTGCTGGGCTATGACAATCTCGACGGCTACCTGACCAACAGCCCCTATTTCGGCGCACTGATTGGCCGCTACGGCAACCGCATCGCGAAGGGGAAGTTCACCCTCGACGGCGTGGCCTACAGCCTCGCGACGAACAATTACCCGAACGCGCTGCACGGCGGCGTCAAGGGCTTCGACAAGCGCGTCTGGACCGCCACCCCCATGGAAACCAAGGACGGCCCGGCCTTGAAGCTCACTTATCACAGCGCGGACATGGAGGAAGGGTATCCCGGCAACCTGAACGTGACCGCCGTTTACACGTTGACGGACGACAATGCGCTCAAGCTCGTCTTCACCGCCACCACGGACAAGGACACCATCGTCAACCTGACGCATCACTCGTATTGGAATCTGAGCGGCCGCGGGGACATTTTGGACCACCTCGTTTACATCAACGCGGACAAGTTCACGCCGGTCGATGCCACACTGATTCCCACCGGCGAACTGCGTCCGGTCCAAGGCACGCCGTTCGACTTCACCAAGCCCACGGCCATCGGCGCCCGCATCAACGCCGATGACCCGCAGATCAAATATGGCCCGGGCTACGACCACAACTGGGTGGTCAACCAGAAGAAGCCCGGCCAGCTCACGCTGGACGCCCGCGTGACCAGCCCCGACAGCGGCATCACCATGGAGGTTTATTCCACCGAGCCGTGCCTGCAGTTTTATGCCGGCAACTTCCTCGACGGCACCATCACCGGCAAAGGCGGGCGCGTTTACAATTTCCGCAACGCCTTCTGCATGGAGCCACAGCACGCGCCGGATTCACCGAACGAGCCAAGCTGGCCGTCGGTCGTGCTCAAGCCCGGCCAGACGTATCACAACACCATCATCTACAAGTTCACGGCCCGGAAATAACCCCAAACCTGAAACCTCATGAATAGCTTCCTCATGCCCATGCTGGCGGTCGGTCAGTCCCAAGCCACCCTCACCGGGCTGGATTGGGCGGCGATCGCCGCCTATTTTGGCATCCTCCTCTGTGTTGCGTGGTGGGTGGTCAGCAAGAACAGGGATACGGCCGCTGATTACTTCCTCGCCGGGCGCAACCTGGGGTGGTGGGTCATCGGCGCATCCATCTTTGCGTCCAACATCGGCTCCGAGCACATCGTTGGCCTCGCCGGATCCGGCGCGAAAAACGGGGTGGCGCTCGCCCATTACGAACTGCATGCCTGGTGTCTCCTCGTGCTCGCCTGGGTGTTTGTGCCGTTCTACGCCCGCTCGATGGTTTTCACGATGCCGGAGTTCCTGGAGAAACGATTCTCCACCAAATCCCGTTACGTCCTCTCCATCGTTTCAATCGTGACGTTCATCGTCTCGAAAATCGCGGTCGGAATTTTTGCCGGCGGCGTCGTATTTGGCACTCTCTTGCCGGAAGTGCATATCGGCAACATTGGTAGCTTCTGGATTGGTTCCATCTCCGTCATCCTGCTCACCGGTATCTACACGATGATCGGTGGTATGCGCGCCGTGGCATATACGGATGCCGTTCAGGTGATCGTGCTCATCGGTGGCTCGGCGCTGCTCACCTTCTACGGTTTGAGCACTCTTGGCGGTGGTGAAGGCATTTCCCACGGCTGGAGTGAAATGCGCAGGCTTTGCGGTTCAGACATGCTCAACCTTTGGAAACCGCTCGTTCCCGCCGGTCAGCTTTCAACCTGGTCCCCGGTAATTGATAAGGATGCCGCCGGAAATATTGTGAAGCAGGCCTGGTATTTCAACAGCAACTTCCCCTGGCTCGGCATGGCCATCTGTGCGCCGGTTATCGGTCTCTGGTATTGGTGCACCGACCAATATATCGTTCAACGCGCACTCGGCGCTCCGAACCAAAAGGTCGCCCGCGAAGGCAGCATCTTTGCCGCATTCCTGAAGTTGTTCCCCGTTTATTTGTTCATCATCCCCGGCCTGATTTGCTATGCGCTGGTTAAAAGCGGCACGGTTCCCACTCTCACGGCGGCGTTTAATGATCCCACGGGCGAAGGGTCGCAAGGTGCCTTTCCCATGATGGTGAAGTATCTCTTGCCAGCCGGATTGCGCGGGATTGTGGTGGCGGGCCTGCTTTCCGCGTTGATGGGATCGCTCGCCGGTGTGTTCAATGCCTGCTCGACCCTCTTCACGGTGGACATCTATGAAAAACTCCGCCCGAAAGCGTCGCAAAGCGAAATCGTCCGCATGGGCCGTATTGCCACGGCAATTATGATCGCCATCGCGATTGCCTGGCTGCCGGTCGTAAAGGGCGCCAAGGGCCTTTACGATTATCTGCAATCGGTCCAAGGCTACCTGGCGCCGCCTATTTTTGTGGTGTTCTTTTTCGGCGTGTTCTGGAAGCGGCTTAATGCGAAAGGTTGTTTGTGGTCCATGATCATCGGTTTCGTCGTCGGCATGTTCCGCATGCTGGTGGATACGCCGGTAACCATGTCTCAGGGGAAGTTTACTTATGCGGAAGGCTCGTTCCTCTGGATTATTAACAACATCAACTTCCAGTATTTCAGCATTCTCATCACCATCATTTCGGCCATCGTCATGGTGGTGGTCAGCTACCTGACCCCGCCGCCGGATGAAGCCCAAATCAGGGGCCTGACCTTTGCCACCGCCACGGCCGAGGACAAGGCTGCAACCCGAGCAAGCTGGGATTGGAAGGATGTCACAGCGTCCTGCATCATCATGGTGTGCATCACCTTTGCCTACCTTTATTTCCGAGGTTAATCATTTAGCCGCATCACCCCCGCAGCTCACTGCTGCGGGGGTGTTTTTTTTGCAACGGCAGCCGGGCGGGCGGGCGGCATGCTGTTGACTCACCGCTGCGCCCGCCCTTGGCGCCCCTTGTTCAAGCGGTGGCAAACTTGCGCCGGCCATCGGCCGGCACCAACAAACGGTCCACACCCGCCGCAACCAGCCCGGCGATGCGGCGATGGGGCGCGCCTTCGCACACCACCTCACCAAATCGGCCCCACAGCGAACCCTGGCGGATGCCATCGGCCAGATGCTCGAGCACGCGCGGCGGCATTTCAGCCAGACTGCCCGTCACAACCACGCGCCGAATGCCGAGCACGTTTAGCGCACCCGCAATGACGCTCGCCGCCGCATCGAGGCTTTCCGCCAGCCACGGACGGATGCCCTGGGTTTGCACATGCTCGAGCAACGCAGCCCATTCCTCGGGCTGGCCGCGGTTGGCCTCGACGAAGCTGCGCAAGAGCCCCGCGCGCGAGAGCTTGGTTTCCAGGCAGCCCGTGGCGCCGCAACCGCACTGGCGATGGTTGCCCGGAATGGGCGTGTGACCGAACTCGCTGTTCAAGGGGAGCGGACTGTGAAACAACCGGCCACCCTCGATGATTGCGCCGCCGACGCCGTGCCCAAAATCCACGAGCAAAAAATTCTGACTCTGAGAGCCGCCATAAAGATGCCCCAGCGCGGCAGCCCGGTTTTCCTGCACCAAAATCACCGGCACGTCCCACACCTGGCTGATCAGCGCGGCGAGGTCGGCCTTTTCGGTCCAGTGCAGATTGGGCGAAAAAATCACGCGGCCGGCCTTTTCGTCCACGATGCCCGGCGTGCTCACGAGCACGCCCCACAGGTCGTCGGCGGTCAGCTTGCGCGCCACTGCATGGGCCTGCCGCAGCCAGCCGTGGGCGGAGTCCGTGGTGGGACGCGTCAAATCCCAACGGTCCTGCACCGGAGCCCCCACGGGCACGAGCGCGAAGCTCGTTTCCACCACATCGAATTGAATCGCCAGAAACCGTGGCTGGGTGGCGTCCAGATGCACCATGCGGCCCGGCCGGCCCGCACGGTCGCGCGGCGCACCGTTGTCCTCCACTTCCCGGGCCACCCCCAGTTCGATCAGTTCATCAATGATTTTGCCACAGGTGGGCTGGCTGATGCCGGCGGCTTTGGCGAGCTGCGCGCGCGACGCGGCGCCGGTGCGCATCAACAGCCACAACAACGTCCGCTCATTGCTGCGGCGTAAGGAAGAAGGGAGCGCCCGTGTTTTGGTGTCCACCATGGAAAAGCCTTTGCTAACCGGCAGGATAGTTTTTCGTCCCCGGGGGCAAAGCACAATTTTGCCCGTGAAATCCAATAAAAAAACGCCGCGAGCGAACCCGCGGCGTTTTGGGGAAAGGCGATTTCGGGCTACTTCTTTTTGAAAATATCCGTGACGCTCTTCAACGTCTTGCTGGCCTCGCCCGCCGCCTTCCCGGCCGTGTCACCGGCAGTGCCCAATGCCTCTTTGCCCAGCTTGCCCACCTCTTCGGCCAGAACAGGAGCAATCTTGCCGGTCAATTCGGACATCACGCGTTTGATGAGGTCGCCCGCCGTGATCCCGTCTGGTCCGGTGCCCAGATCGGTCAGCTTGATGTCGGGAATCACCAGCGGAATGGTTTTCCCGCCCAAACCCGGCGGCGCGTAATTGACCTTCGCGCCGGTGAGGATGAATTCATCGACCTCCAGCTTCTTGGACGGCTGGCTGGCGGCGGTCGCATTGGTCGTCGTGCTGCTGCCGCCGGTCGCGGCTTCCACGTTGTCCAGAATCTTGGTCAGGTTGTTGTTCTTCGGCCCGCCCTCAATGGTGATTTCAGGCGACTCCACCACGATGGACTTGATCACGATTTTGTCCGACAGCAACGAGCCGGGCTGGAGGGAAAGGCTCGCACTGCCGAGCTTGATGGCGGTGGGCGCCTTGTAGCCGGCGGGATTGCCGACTTCCAAACCCTTGATTTTACCGCCGCCGCTCAGCAATGAAACCGAAACGCTGTCGAGCTTGATGGATACCTGGGTCAGTTTTGGCCCAAACGTCTCCACGCCCTTTTTGATGCCACTATCGAGGAACAGGCCGATGGCCACCACGGCGACCACCAGCAGCACCACGATCACCACGACAATTCGAAGAAGCCACTTTTTCATGAGCGACAAATAAACCCGAACCCCGCTTCAAGCCAGCAGTTTTCACCATAACGCCAAACCACGCTCGGCAGCGCAACGCCAGCGCGAACCGCATAGCGCCTGGCCGCACGGCAAAAGATACGCTCAGCTTTTTTACGGCCTGGCTGCGGCCGGCTAATACTTTTGCGAACTTCTTGCACACCGCCCCTGGCGCAACTCCTTGGGTCTGACCGAGAAGTTGACCAACTGCCCGCCAGACGCCGGTAGCGTGGCAATTGTCACCAGGAATCGACACTTGCACACCGGTGCTTCAACCGTATTTTTACGGAGCTTTTCCGGAGGATTCTCTGGGCACGGAGTTTCTTCGGATAGGCACCATAATCATGACCACGACGACAAAACAACCGTCAGCCTGCGGCCGCACGCGCCTTGACCGGCTCGGGCAGCCGTCCGGGTCGGTTGTCGTCCCGGTCACCAAGATTTTTCACCCTTTCCCGGTCTTGACCACGTTCGGACGCATTGCGAATCCAGCCGCGTTGGTGCCAGGCGAAGGTTACCAACACAACGGACGCAATGATGACTAGCCAACGGAACCGCGCCACCTCCTTCCGGCTGTTGATCGGCCTCACCTTGGGCCTCGCGGCGGTGATGCTGTCTCCCTGCGCCCGGGCGGAAAAGTCACTGACGCTCGCGTGGAACCCCAGCCCGGACGTGGGCGTGACCGGCTACTATCTTTATACGCGCGAGGAAAATGCTCTCACGCCCACGAAGACAGACATCGGCCTCAACACCCAGGCCAGCGTCTCGGGGCTCAAGGAAGGTTTGAAATACACGTTCACCGTGACGGCGTATAACGCGTTCGGCTTGGAAAGCGCGCCCTCGAACGAAGCGGTATTTACCGTGCCGGTTCCCTTGCAACTGCGGTCACCAACCTCGCCCACGAGCGCCCGCTCCGTCCGCTTTCCGGCGGCCCCAGGGCGGTGGTATGAATTACAAGCCTCAACCGATCTCCAAACGTGGAACACCATCTGGCAGACCGGCGTGGCCAACACCTATTCGTGGGTGGAGTTCCAAGATCTCCAAAGCCCGAAGTTCCAAAGCCGCTTCTACCGGCTGAAAGTCCACTGACCGCGCCTCGGCCGCGTTACGCGTGGGAACGCAAAACGGCCTGCACCCATTCCTGGTGGCCGAGATACCATTTCACCGTTTCGCGGATGCCGCGCTCGAACGTGTAGGCGGGTGACCAGCCGAGATCGCGCTGCAGCTTCGCGGAATCAATGGCGTAACGACGGTCGTGCCCCGGACGGTCCTTCACAAACGTGATCAACTGGCGCGAATCGCCGCCCAGTTGCGGCGCCAGTTCGTCCACCAGGTCGCAAATCAGCTCCACGATGCGAAGGTTGGGCCATTCGTTGTTGCCGCCGATGTTGTAGGTGTCGCCATTCTTGCCCGCGGTCAACACCCGCCACAGCGCGGCGGCATGATCCTCAACATAAAGCCAGTCGCGCACGTTCATGCCATCGCCGTAAACGGGAATGTTCTTCCGCGTCAGTGCGCTCTGAATGACAACGGGGATGAGCTTCTCCGGAAACTGGTAGGGCCCGTAGTTGTTGGAGCAATTTGTGATGACGGCCGGCAATCCGTAGGTGTGATGGTAGGCACGCACCAGCATGTCGCTGGAGGCCTTGCTGGCGGAATACGGCGAATTGGGTGCGTAAGGCGTCGTCTCGGTGAAGTAGCCGGTTGCCCCCAGCGAGCCATAAACTTCGTCGGTCGAAACGTGATGGAACCGCACGTCCGAACTGCCGGCCCGGGCAGGCAGCCAGGCTTCCCGACACGCCTCCAGCAAATGGAACGTGCCCACGATGTTGGTGTGAATGAAATCTCCCGGCCCCGTGATGGAACGGTCCACGTGGCTTTCCGCGGCCAGGTGCAGCACGTGCGTGATCTGGTGGCGCTGCACGACGTCGCGCACCGCCGCCTTGTCCCGCAGATCCACCCGCTCAAAGCGGTAGCGCGGATGCTGCGTGAAATCCGCCAGGTTCTCCAGCCGGCCGGCGTAGGTCAGGCAGTCCAGGTTGACCAGCACGGTGATTTCCGGCCGGTCAATGATGTGGCGGATCAAATTCGAGCCGATGAAACCGGCGCCGCCCGTGACAAGTAGGTTCATGCAATGATCAAAAGTTCAACGTCCCGCCCATTCAGCAAGATTCGAGCGCCAACTGCAACGCTGCATCCCAGTCTGGCAGACGAATTCCAAACGTCTGCTGCAACAGCGCGCAGTCCAGCACGGAGTTCGCCGGCCGTTTCGCGGGGGTTGGATATTCCGTGGTGGGAATGGCCATCACCTCGCGGGCCCGCCGTTGTTCCGCCGGCATGAGTTCGACAATGCGGCTGGCAAAGCCGTGCCACGTTGTCTCCCCCGCACAGGCGAGATGATACGTCCCGCCCGCGCCTTCCCAGCGCGGGCTGGTCAGCAGCCCATGCGCGATGGGGGCCACCGCTTCGGCAATCGCCCGTGCCCACGTCGGCGTGCCGCGCTGGTCATTGACCACCTTGAGCGCGTCGCGTTCGCGGGCCAGCCGTTGCATCGTGAGCAGAAAATTCCGCCCCCGCGTTGCATACACCCAGCAGAGGCGAAAAATCAAATGTCGTTCGCCGGCCGCGCGCACCGCCAGTTCGCCTTCCAGCTTCGACTGGCCGTAAACGTTGAGCGGGTTGGTCGGGTTGGACTCGAAATACGGACCCTGCTTGGTGCCGTCGAAAACGTAATCGGTTGAAAAATGAATCATCCACGCCCCGGCTTGACGCGCGGCCTCCGCCAGCACGCCGGGCGCCACGCCGTTGATCTGATGCGCCAGCTCCGGCTCGGATTCGGCGCGGTCCACCGCCGTATAGGCCGCGGTGTTGATGACCAGCGCCGGTTTCAGTTCCGCCACCAGACTGGTCAGCACGTCCGCATCCGCGAGGTCCGCCTCCTCACGGCCCACGACCTTCAGGCTCCCCAACGGGGCGAGCGCGCGGCGCAATTCCCAGCCGACCTGGCCGTTCTTCCCGATCAGCAAAATGCGCGGCGCGTTCATGAGCAGGTGAACAATTCCGCCGGCGCAAACTCACGGAGCCGTTTGCCGCGCGTGTCCTTGGGCGACAACACCGGATCCGGCACGGGCCAGGGAATGGCCAGTTCAGGATCATTCCAGAGCAACGTGTGCTCGTGCGCCGCCGCGTAAAAGTCGGTGCACTTGTAATGAAAAAGGACCGTTTCGCTCACGACCTGAAAGCCATGCGCAAAGCCGGGCGGCACAAAAACCTGCCGTTTGTTCTCGCGGCTCAACTGAAACGCCTCCCACTGCCCGAACGTCGGCGAGTCACGGCGGAGGTCCACCACCACGTCGTAAACTTCACCCTGCAACACGGTGATGAGCTTGCCCTGCGCCGCCGGGTTCTGGAAATGCAGTCCGCGCAAGATGCCGCGCCGGGAAAAAGACACGTTGTCCTGCACAAAGGGTGTGGTCCCGAGCCATTCTATGTAGCGGCGGGTGTTCCACAGCTCCATGAAGTAACCCCGCTCGTCGCCGAAGACGTCGGTTTCAAAGACGCACACGCCGGCCAGTTGGGAAGGGATTTGCTTCATCGTCACATTGCGGCCCGGCCCTGCCTGGCTTCGAGCACCACTTCGGCCAGATAATCGCGGTATTCGCACTTGGGCAGTTCCACGACCAGCGATTCAAGCTGGGCAAGCGAGATGGCGCCGCGTCGGAAGGCGGCTTCCTCAGGGCAGCCGAGCTTGATGCCGGTGCGCCGCTCAATCGTTTGCACGTAGGCCGAGGCTTCGTGGAGGCTGCTGCTGGTTCCGGCGTCAAGCCACGCGAAGCCGCGCGGGAGCCGGTGCACGTTCAAGCGGCCGCGCCGGAGATACTCGACGTTTACATCGGTGATTTCGAGTTCGCCGCGCGCGCTGGGCTTCAGGTTGTTGGCGATGGCCACCACTTCGTTGTCGAAGAGATACAGGCCCGGCACCGCGTAATTGCTCTTGGGCTGCTTGGGTTTTTCCTCGATCGACAACGCCCGCCCTTCGGCGTCGAATTCCACCACGCCGTAACGTTCGGGGTCGTTGACGTGGTAGCCGAAAATGACTGCTCCGTCGTTGAAGCCGGCGAAGGCCTTTTGAAAGACTTCCGATCCGGAGAAAATATTGTCGCCCAGAATCAGGGTCACCGGATCCTTGCCGATGAAGGACTCCGCAATGCGGAAGGCCATGGCAATGCCGTTGGGCTTCTCCTGCTCGCGGTATTCGATGTGCAGTCCCCAACGGCTGCCGTCACTCAGCAGTTGCCGGAAGCGCGGCAGGTCATGAGGCGTCGAAATCAGGCAAATTTCGCGCACGCCGCCCTCGACGAGCGTCGCCAGCGGATAATACACCATCGGCTTGTCGTAAACCGGCTGGAGCTGTTTGCTGGCCACCAGCGTCAAAGGATACAAGCGCGAGCCTGCGCCACCGGCGAGAATGATGCCTTTCATGTTGGTGCGTGGATGCTAATGGAACGAAACGGGCCAGGGCAATTCCTTCCGCATGGCAACCCGCGCCGGGCACATCAAACGGGGACCGTCGTGCGGGTCCTCAGTGACGGCAATTTCGCGGCGATCGTCCGCCCAATCTCCAAAGAAGCCGTGGCCGCCGGCGAGGGTGCATTGCAGACGTGGATGGCGTTCCGTTCCTCGACGAAAAGGAAATCATCGACCAACCCACCATCCGGCTGCAAGGCCTGGGCCCGCACGCCCGCGTGGGTTGGCACCACGTCGGCTTCCCGCACTTCGGGGATGAGCTGCTGCAGGCTGCGCACGAACTGCGCCTTGCTGAAGGAGCGGCGCATTTCCATCCAGCCCTCGTCCCAATTTTTCCGGGCCAGCTTCCAGAAGCCGCCGTAGGTGAGCGTTTCCCAGGAGTCGCGCAGGGAGACATCCGTCTTGTGATAGCCCTCCCGCTTGAAGGCGAGCACGGCGTTCGGGCCGGCATGCACCGAGCCATCGATCATGCGCGTAAAGTGGACGCCCAAGAACGGAAACGCCGGATTCGGCACCGGATAGATCAAGGTTTTCACCAAGTGCCGCCGCTCCGGCACCAGTTCGTAATACTCACCCCGGAACGGCACAATCCGCGCCTGCGTGCGCACCCGCGCCAGCCGCGCCACCCGGTCGCTGTGCAGCCCGGCGCAATTGATGAGAAAGCGCGCCTCGAAGTCCCCACGGCTGGTCTGGATCCGGTGACTTGGTGCTGACGATGTGACGCGGGCGACCCGGGTTCCCAGTTCAATTTGCCCGCCGCGGGCGCGGACCAATGCGGCCAACTTCGCGCACACCGCCCGGTAGTCCACGATGCCGGTCGTGGGCACTTTAAGACCCGCGAGACACCGGACATGGGGTTCCGTTTCACGGACTTCATCGGCGGTCAGCCGCCGGACCGGCAATTCATTTTCCAAACCGCGTTGAAACAATTTCTCGAGCTGGGGTAGTTCCGCCTCGCGCGTGGCGACGATCACCTTGCCGCACACATCGTGGCGGATGCCCTGCGCGCGGCAAAATTCCACCATGCTGCGGGAGCCGGCCCGGGCGAACTTCGCCTTGAAACTGCCGGGCTTGTAATAAATCCCCGAGTGAATGACGCCGCTGTTCCGGCCGGTTTGATGTTGCGCCAGTTCAGACTCCTTCTCCAACAAGATGAGGCGCAAACCCGGCTGGCGCTCCAAGAGACTGTGGGCCGTCGCCAGCCCGACGATGCCACCGCCAATGATGAGACAATCGTGCATGGATAAATTTTGGTGCCGTTACGCCGCCTTGATCCGCAAGTCCATTGTAGGGACGGCTAAAATTGGATGGCAATTTGAAAAGCGTTGCTGATGGAGCTGAAATGCACCGGTGAATGCACGGGAGCCATCCTGCTCGTCGGCAAAGAAACCCCGCCCTGAAATCCGGGCGGCGTGTTTGACTCGACCTTCCGTTGAGACGGTCCGGGGTTTTCCGGATTGCTTGAATTTCCCGGCCGCGAGTAGTCTTTCCCCATGCCTTCCAAGATGCACTCCGGTGCGTTTCTTCCGTTCCTTCTGCTGTTCACATTGGCGCTCAGCCACGCCGAGGGGCAAACCTCCAACGCCGACCTGACATTGTCCTTCAGCAACTCGCCCCCGATGGTCAGTCTGGGGCAGTATTTCACGGTGACCGTCGCGGTTTTTAACAACGGCCTCGACCCGGCGGCCAATGTGGTCGTGTCCAACTGGCTGCCGGCCAATGCCACCTTCGTCGGTGCCGTGGCGAGTCAGGGCAGCGTGACCCAAGCTGCGGGCGTGGTCGCCTGGACCCTGGGTTCGCTGGCCTATAATCGTGGCGCAGCGCTGACGATTGAATTGCAGGCCAGCCAGCTGGGCAGCTTGACCAATTTCGCCCAGGTCAGCGCCGCCACGCCGGATTCTGTTTCAACCAACAACCAGGCCACGTTTGTCACTGGTGTAACCGCCGCCCGGTTTTATGGGGTTGGCCGCACGCACGTGGGTTACAACACGCCCACGCTAACGTTGATGACAAACAACCAGGTGCTGGTCGTGGGCCAGCATCTGGGTTACACCGCCGACCTTTACAATGTTTCCACGCGCTCGTTTGTGCTGCCCCTTGGCAGCACGGTAGGAGCACATGAAAATGGTTCGGCAACGTTGTTGAAGGATGGCACCGTGCTCGTGGCCGGCGGTCTCAATGCCACCGGCGCGAAAACGGCTGAGATTTACAACCCCGTCACG
This sequence comes from Verrucomicrobiia bacterium, assembly GCA_035765895.1. Lineage (NCBI taxonomy): Bacteria > Pseudomonadati > Verrucomicrobiota > Verrucomicrobiia > Verrucomicrobiia bacterium. The sequence goes on from DASTWL010000004.1 coordinate 29,979, forward strand.
CAGCTCTTCCATCAGGTAGGCGACATGCTGAAATATAGCGCCGGTCATACCGCGACGCTGCAACCGGACGGCACCGTGCTGTTTTGTGGCGGCTCGCTGACGACCAACGAACTCTACACGCCGGCGTCGCAGAGTTTCAGCTTTGCGCCCAGCCTGTCCTGCCCGTTTGACGGCATCCTGCTCCCCACGGGCAAGTATCTCTACTTTGGCTACGGGCGCGCCTACCTCTACGACCCGGCCACGGGAAACTCGGTCGAAACGAGCGGCTTTCTCCAACCGCGGGCATATCACACGGCCACGCTGCTGCCCAATGGCAAGGTGCTGATTGCCGGCGGACAAGGCACGTGGGGCGCCACCTACAACACGCTGGCCAGTGCGGAACTCTACGATCCGTTGACGGACACCTTCACCTGGACCGCCAATCTGAACAGCACGCGGCGGTTTCACTCGGCGCGCCTCCTGCCGGACGGCACCGTGCTGCTGGCCGGCGGCGATTCCCCGCAAAGCTATCCGAACTCGCTGACTACGGCGGGAATCTACGACCCCAATGGCGCCCCCGGCGTTCCCGGAGTGCTAGTGCACGATGCGAGCGTGCTTGAGGGTAATGCCGGCACGAATTATCTGAGCTTCGCCATCTCGTTGACCAGCACCTCGGCATTTCCCGTAACCGTCCAATACGCCAGCGTCGATGGCACCGGCAAAACCTACCAATGGGGCGGCGGTATCCCTGACTACCTCGCCGTGACCGGTGCGGTGACCTTTCCGCCCGGGACCACCAATCTGACCGTGCAGGTGCCGGTGCTGGGCGACACGGTGTTGGAGCCCGACGAAACGCTGTTCCTGAACCTGAGCGCGCCCGAGCAGGCTTGGCTGGCGCGCGCCAGCGCCACCGGCACGATTCTGAATGACGACACGCCGCCCGAGCTGACGCTGAGTCCGGTCGCGCTGGTCGAAGGCGACTCGGGCTTGTCGAACGCCGTCTTCGCGGTCCAGCTCTCGTCACCCTGCCTCAGCACGGTCACCGTGGATTATTTTACCAGCGACGAGACCGGGCAGGCAGGGACGGATTACCTGGCGACCAGCGGCACGCTCACCATCAGTCCCGGCACCACGAACCTGACACTCGCCGTGCCGGTGATCGGCGACCTGATCGCCGAGCCGGATGAAACCTTCCGGCTCAATCTGACCAACGCACAGAACGCCGTCATCGCGACCGGCAGCGCGGTCGGCACCATTCTCAACGACGATGGTCTGGCCGGAAAACTGCACCACTTCGACTGGGCGGCGATTCCGAGCCCGCAGACGCAGACCATTGATTTTCCAGTCACCCTCACCGCCCGCGATGCGTTTGGCGGACTCGTCACAAACGTGCCCTGGCCGGTGCAGTTTTCGGCGCGCACCACCAACGTGCTGGCCACCAATCTGGATTTCGAACAACCGAATCTCGCGGGCTGGGTGCCGTTCAACAACACCTCCGATCCGGGACGCAAATTTCAACAGGCGCTCTACGACGTCGCGGGGCTTGGCCAGCCTTCGACCGCCTTCCGCACCATCGCGGGCGGCGGCACGAATGGCATCGCGCAAGGGGTCTGGCTCGCAGGCGGCCTGACCTACACATTTTCCGTGAACGTGGTGCAAAGCATGGAGGGCTATGACATGTCCTGTCTCGGCGCGGCCATCTATTTGCAGGTCGGCTCAACCAATGTCTCGTGGGGCGTGGGGGGCGGTTTTTGCACCGGTGCCATTGTCCGTCACACACTCAGCCTCGCCTTCACCGCCCCCACCAACGGGCTTTACCCGCTGCAACTGTTCGTCAGCCGGGACTACCTTTTTGGCGACGCCGTGGCCGTCTATGCCGATGACGTGCACATCGGCTTCCCGCTGCTCACCCCAACGGTCGCCACCAACTTCACCAACGGCGTCTGGTCTGGCTCCCTTGCCGCCCTGCAATCGGCGTCCAACGTGGTGCTGGTGGCCGATGATCATGCGGGACACATCGGCAGCAGCAATCCCTTCAATATCACCTCGGCCATCGATCTGGGGTTGAGCGGCACGGCGCAAGTCCTGGGCGCACCGCCGCTGCGCACCGGGATGCTGCTTGGGTTCAACCTCCTGGCCACCAACCACGGTCCAGCGCTGACCACCAGCGCCCTGGTGCAATACGCGTTGCCCACGAATGTCAGCTTCGTCACGGCCACCAACAGTCAGGGTGCCGTCACGAATCCGGCCGGCGTCGTGCAATGGACCATCGGCACTCTCCCGGCCGGCGCCACCGCCACCGCCAGCCTGGTGGTGCGGGCGGACGTCCCGGGACTCGTGACCAACGTCTTCACGCTGAACAACGAATTCTTGGAGCTGAACCCGGCCGACAACACGCTCCAGTTGACGAATGCCATTCTGCCGCCGCTGCTCGCCATTGCCCCGGCCAGCGGCACGGAAGCCGTCGCGGCCAGCACGGGTCTGGTGTTCAACGTCAGCCTGTCCGGGCCGAGCGGCCAGCCGATCGCCGTGGACTATTTCACGAGCGATGGCAGCGCAACCAACGGCGTGGATTACCTCGGCACGAATGGCACGGTCCTGTTCCCGTCCGGCGTCACCAACGCCGCGATCCAGGTGTTCCCGATCGACAACATTCTGGATCAGCCCAACCGCATCTTCACCGTGACACTGACCAACCCGGTCAACGCCGACCTCAGCGTCACGAATGCCACCGGCACGATTCAGGACGACGATCCGCCGCCGGTGGTTTGGATCGCGGACACGTCGCTGTTGGAGGGGGACGCGGGCACAAAAAACGCCATCTTTCCCCTCACCCTGTCGAAGCCGGCCGTTTACGACGTGGTGGTCACGTATCTCACCCAGGACGGCACCGCCACGGCCACCAATGATTACGTGGCCACGCCGCGCAATGGCAGCACCGTCACGATTCCAGCAGGAACGACGAATGCCGCCATCCTGGTGCCGGTGAACGGCAACACGGTCAACGAACCGGATGAAACCTTCCTCGTCCGCCTGACCGCGGCCGCGAATGCCACACTGGGAACGAACCTCGCCACCGGCACCATCCTCAACGACGACGCCGTGCCCGGCCGGTTGGATCACTTCGTCTTCAGTCCCGTGCCTTCACCGCAATACACGAACCGGCCGTTCCTGCTCACGGTCAAGGCGGTGGATTATCTCGGCAACCCGGCGAGTTTCAGCGGCTCCGCCCTGCTCACCGCCCAGAGCGACGCGTTTTTCACCCCGTGGCTGGCCGACGATTTTGAGGACGGGGATTTGCCGGGCTGGACCAACAATTATCCCGCGCTCCTGTCGGTTTCCAATGTCAATGACACGGCGGCCACCGGCGCACGCAGCGTGCGGCTCACGGGGCGCGCTTCCCTGCCCGCGTCCGTTTACGGGCTGCGCCAAGCTATCAGCAATTGTTTCCCCACCGACCTCTCGTTCCGGGTGCGCGCCGCGCAAACCACCGCCAATTGCGGCCGCTTCGACGCCGTCGCCAACGGCAGCACCGTGGTGGACTTTTACCTGAACAGCAAGGGGCTGATGGGTCTCGCCGCCGGCAACAAGCAACCGTCCTTTCCCTACGAATCAAACCGCTGGTATCGGGTGGACTTGAAGCTGAACTGGAACACCCGCCGGGTGGACTGCCGGATCGACGGCGCGCTCGTGGTGACGAATGTCGAATTCCCGAGCTATCCGTATTCGGGGCTGAACACCCTGGTGCTGCAGAACACCGACCCGGCCACTTCGTGGTTTGACGACATCCATTGGGACGAGTTCGACCACACCAACCTGCTCGTGTTCCCCAGCAACCTCACGAGCTTTGTCAACGGAGCGTGGAGCAACACGGTCAGCGTCGCCCTGCCGGCCACCAACAGTTACTTCACCATTGCGGACGCCAGTGAGCACGTCGGCCAGAGCGGCTTCTTTGATGTGCTCCGTCCCGGGCTGCGCCTGGACATCCCGACGGCGCTCACGGAGGGCGACCAGTCGGTGACCGGCCGGGTCAGCATCCCGTTTGCGCTCACCCAACCCCTGACCGTCACGTTCACTTCAAGCGTCCCAGCCCAGGTGACCGTGACGCCGAGCGTGGTGATTCCCGCTGGCCAGACCAATGCCGCGCTCGTGCTCAACGTTTTGGATGACGCGCTCCTCAACGGCCCTCGTTGGATTGCCCTCACGGCCCGCGCCACAAACTACGTCGATGGCGCCGTCACGTTGCTCGTCCAGGACAATGAATCCGCCGCCCTGAACCTCACTCTGCCAGGCACGGCCGCCGAAACAGCGGGCACGCTCGTCAACGCGGGGCACCTTTTCGCCAGCGCGCCACCGACCGAAACCCTCATGGTCAATCTCGTTTCGAGCGATCCCGCGTCGGTCACGGTGCCATCGTCCGTGGCCCTTTACGCCGGCACAACGTCCGCCGTGTTCAACGTCACGCTCGTGGACAATCAAAAAATCGACGGCCCGCGCGAGGTGAATATCACGGCTTCTTTGAGCAACTGGAGCCCCGCAACCAATGCCATCGAGGTGACCGACAACGAAGACACCTACCTGCGTCTCGCCGGTCCGGGACAGTTGAGCGAAGGAAGCGGGCCCGTGCTTTACTCGGTGAATCTTTCCGGAACGCTGGCCAGCAATCTCACGGTGACTCTGAAATCAAGCGATGCGAGCCGCCTCGCGGTGCCCGCCTCCGCCACGATTCCCGCCGGACAAACTTCCGGCTATTTTCTGGCCGGCGTGGTGGATGACACCAACTACAACGGCTCCGAAACGATTGCGGTGAGCGCCGCCGCTTCCGGCTTCACGAGCGCTTCGACCAACGTGCTCCTGCTGGACAACGAAGTGCATCACTTTGCGTTTGCGTCAATTCCCAGTCCGCAAACCAGCAGTGTTCCGTTCAGTGTCACCGTTTCGGCACGCGATGCTTTTGGCGGACCGATTACGGCTTACAACGGCCCCGTCAGTTTGACCACGCTGGGCAGCGGCGGGCCGATCCTTTTCCAGCCGACCAACGTGGTGCTCAGTGCGGGACAATGGACCGGCAACGTCACACTCTTCACCGCAGAACCGCTCGTGCATTTGCAGGCCGACGATGGCGGCGGCGTTTCCGGCTCGAGCGCGGCTTTCGCGGTCGTGCCGCCGAACGTGTATTTGCTGAACCTCGCGGCAGCCGATCTGGTTTACAGCCCCATCTCCCAACGGCTGTGGGCGCTCGTCAGCAGCAATGGAACGCTCGTGCCCATTGATCCAATCCTGGACCAGGCTGAACCCGGCGTGCCCATTGGCAACGCCGGCTTCGTGCAGCTTGCCACGTCCGGCGACGGCCTTTACGTGCATGCCGCCAACAATGGCACGAACGGCTGGGCCCAGGCGCAACCGGGCGCGGGGATTTATCGTTTCAACACGCTCACACGCTCCCTCGACCTGATGTGGACCAATCAGGGTTACTCCGTGCTGGACGTCGAGGCCATGCCCGGGAATTCGGCCACCGTCGCCGTCTCCTGGTATGAACCCGGCTACAGTCCCTACGAACGGGGCGTGTATGTTTACGACAACGGCGTAGCGCGCACCAACGGCGGCGGCGGAGACAGCATCGAGTGGGGCGAATCACCCACGCGGCTCTACGGCAATCTGCTTTCGTTGAGCCCTTCCAGTTTCTATGTGATGGATGTGGACGCCTCGGGACTGACCACCAAAAAGAGTTATTCCCCCTCGATCATCGGTGCGCAATTTGCCGCCGCGGGCGGCTTCGTTTTTGCCGGCGGCGGCGTGGCGGATCCCGAGCGCGGGATTCCCGTGGGCGGCACGGGCGGCGGTTCGGTTGCGGGTAGTTCGGCCGCCGGACGCTTCTGGCAATTTCAAGCCAACCCCGGACGTCTCACCGCCTTCGATCTGGCCACGCTGCTGCCCATCGGTTCCACCCTGATGCCGGGAGTCAGCAACACGTCCGGCAAACTCATTCCGTGGGGCACGAACGGCCTCGCCTTCCGCGCGAACAATGCCACTCAAGTCGCGATTGCGCGCACCCGCTTTGTCCCGGCCGGTGCGCCCGCAGATCTGGCCCTCGGCGTCGCCACCGTCGGATTACCGGCGCTCGTGACCAACAACTTCAGTTGCATACTGACCGTTTCCAACGCCGGGCTGAACACGGCCACCAACGTGGTGCTGGCCCAAACATTACCCAGCAACGCGCGTCTCGATGCCGTCACGACCAGCAGCGGCACGTGGACGCAATCCACGGGCGGCCTGGTCTGCTGGCTGGGCCAGCTCTCCGGTGGCGCCAGCGCCGTGGTGAATTTGTCCTTTGTCGGAACCAATGCCGGCCTCGCCCTGCTCCGCGCCAGCGTCACCAGCGACTCGCCCGATCCCACCCGCACCAACAACGTCGCTTCGCTGCCCGTTTCCGTCGGTCGCATGCCCGGCCGTGACACCGTCACCGAAATTCGTCAGGTCACCAGTGACATTGCCTGGAACGCCGCCGCCCATCAGTTGTTTGCCAGCATCCCCAACGCGCAGCGGGATCTGGGCAATTCGCTCGTGAGTTTCGACCCTTTGGCGGGAGTATATTATGCGCCCATCCCCACGGACACCGAGCCGGACAAACTCACCGTGGCTGCGAACGGCCAGTATGTGTATGCCGGTTTGGATGCGGACAGCAGTATTCAGCGCATCGACGTCAACAGCCGCGTCGCGGACCTGAAATTCCCGACCGGCTTCGGCAACGTCAATGACATCGCGGTGCTGCCGGATGATCCCCACGCGGTCGTGGCCACCGTGCACACGACGCTCGTAGTGTATGATGACGGCGTGCCGCGGGCGAACCTCGTCGGCCCAACGGAATACAACCAGCCGTATTTCCTGGCACTGCCCTCGTCAACAACCTGCTATTCCACGTATCCGACCGGCTTTCGGCGCATCGGCATTGACGCCAATGGGGCGACGCTGCTTTCCGATACCCGTGACACGGTCGTGACTTACTCGGACTGGGAAATCAAATACGGCGCTGGTCGCCTGTTTACCCCGGGCGGCCGCGTCTTTGATCCCGCGGCCGGCACCAACATCGCCACGGTTCCCTATAGCGGCCTGGTGATTCCGGATGAGAGCGACGCGCGCGTCTTCTACCTCGGCGGCGGCGGCTCAACCTGGACACTGTCCGCGCTCAACATCACCAATCTCTCACTTGCGGGCTCGCTCACCATCACGAATGTGTCCGGCTCCCCCACGCGATTGATCCGTTGGGGCACGGACGGCCTCGCCTTCCGCACCACCGGCGGACAAATTTTCCTCATCCGCACCACGCTGGCTGACGACCGCGACCAGGATGGGCTCGCCGACACGTGGGAGCTGGGGTATTTCGGATCCATCAATGCGCCCGGCAGCGGCGCGAACGACGATCCCGACCAGGATGGCTTTACGAACCTGCAGGAAGAACACGCCGGAACCAACCCGCTCGTGCGCGATGTCGTCACCCTGCTCAATGGCCAGCGCACGCCCGACGGTGGCATGCAGTTCGATTTTAACGGCCCGCCCGGATTCACCTGCCGCATCGAATGCTCCACCAATCTGACGGACTGGATCCCGATCACGAATTTTACGAGTTCGAGTGGGTTGATCCCGATCCAGGACTCCATCGATCCGAACGCCGGCCAGAAGTTTTACCGGGCAGTTGTTTATTGACCGATCGGTAAGGGCGGGATCGCACAGCTTGAAGGTGTGCCCAACGCGGTTAAGAGAAGTTTGCCCGGCACCCGCCGACAGCGGGGGGGATGCAGCCCGCCCTTTCCGTTGGCGACGCCACCGATTGGCAAGCCGCGCCGCCCAAAAGTTTGCATTTGAGTCGCCGAACAGTCGCCCCTTCAACCGGGCGAGCAATTCGGAAGAAACCCAGAAGCTGACCTATTACGGAACCGGCAGAACCGTCCGAAATCCGCGATCGGGCGCGGCGCTGCTGCGCGACGCGGCCCGTCGATAGGCCACACGGCAGTTGAAGGAATCACTTCCGTAGGCACCGCCACGCACCAAGCGGGCGGCGTCATCCGCCAGCATGCCAAGCGGCCCGCGGGTGTCGTCGTCGGAGGCAGCAGCTTGTGAATACCACGTGCTGTCATATTTGTCCCAACACCACTCCGCGACGTTGCCCGTGGTGCCAGAAAGCCCATAGCCATTGGCGGGGAAATAGTTTACGGGTGCCGTGTAAGGCACCACTCCGTCGTTGAAGTTGGTGTTGAAACCCCGTGTTGCGCTCACGTCGTAGGCATAGGCAGTCGTGCTGTAATAATTGGCGCGCTCATGGGAAATGGTGTCGGTATCCGCCCAGGAAAAACGCCGCCCCATAATGCCCGCTCGGGCCGCCTTTTCCCACTCCGCTTCCGTCGGCAAACGATAGCCAGCGT
>DASTWL010000005.1 GCA_035765895.1 Verrucomicrobiia bacterium
GACATACATCTTCAGTGAGCTGTCGGGTGCGATGGTCAGGCCGTTTTGGCCGCTGATGCTGACATCGCCTGTGACGATGAAGGTCGCGTAGCCACCCATCACCAACACGTTTGCGTTATTGATGCTCGGAACCTGGTAAACAGCCGGATGGTCCGGGTCAGAGGAACCGTAGAGGATATAGTCGTAGTTGCCCGACGTGGTCGCATAGTTTGTTTGTGTCAAGTCGCTGGAATATGTGTAAGTCGTGATGGGGTAGGTGTAGTTGGTTCCCGTGATCAGATTGTAGTAGTATTTGGTGCCTTTCACCGTGACCGCCCCGACGTAAGTGCCCAAGGCCGGAGGCGTCTTGCTGCTGGTCGCTACCCACAGGACGTTAGTGACCATGCCCGCCGGAATGGGAACGGGAATCACACTTACGGTATTGTAGCTGAGGTTCGTCTGCACCCCTGTTGCGGGAGCCGGGGTGGGATACACATTCGTTGTGACGAGGAGTGTGTTGGAGGTGACGGTATAGGTCGAGTAATCGGTGAATGTGGCCGGACCTGATTGTGGGGTTGCATAGCCGACATTCGGAATCGTGACCGATTCGAAGGTGAAATTCATGTCGTCCGAGAAATAGTCGGGTGCAATTTGACCTTGGTTCATCTGCACCCACCAATAGGGCCCAACCCCGCCATTGGGGCCAACACTCACGGTGCCGCCTGGCCCGACCGAAACGTGGCCGTAGATGTCGGCGTTGCCCACGTTGACTGCGTTTATGATGCTGTCATTGCTGGCCACGTCACCACTATTCCGGATTTTCAAACGGTTGCCGCTCGGATACATGCCGCCGTTGCTGGCGTTCGTCGAGGTGGAATCAAAACTGTCCGTCATCACGTTGTTGCCATTCATGTCGATGGTGTGCTTGGCCACCATGGCCATCATGAACAGGCTGCTCTTGCCGGCGGTAATCTTGACCGCGCGCTGGATGCCGCTGCTGCCTCCAGAACTGATCGTTCCGGCGGTGCTGGCGGCGAAAAACGTGGATTCGGGGCCCTTGGCCAACGAGGGATTGGAAATGTTGGCCACGGCAGAAACCGTTGGCGAAACCATGTTTGCCGCATCAATGGTCACCGTGTAGCCGGTGGTGGGCGTGACGGAGCGCGTCATGCTGTATTTGGTGGATCCGTCCCATTGCCAGCCGTCGGCGGTCAAATTGGTGGGGCTGGTATTCAAATGCTCCATGCCTTCCTCAATGCCGGCTTCCGTCACACCCATCGTGAGGTTCCACACCTGGGAGCGCACGCTGAGGTAATTTTGTTGTCGGGAATGCAGCAAATACCCCGCGATGCTGATCGAGAGGATGGTGCACAAAAACAGGGTTACGAGCAGGGCCATGCCCTTCTCGCCGGATTGGGGGACGCGGGTGATTTTCATAATACGGCTTATGGTTTGTTGCGGAGGACGATTTGTGCGGTTTGAATGTTTTCGCTGTTGGTGACGCCGTTCGGCAGACTGCGCCCGGTCTTCCAGGTCAGGTAAACGACCTTGATCTGATTAACGTTGGTCGTCGGTGTGAAAGTTCCGTCTTGGGCATACGGGCGGCTGCCGACCCCGAACTGGATCAGGCTGCAGTTGTTTAGCAGCACGGTGGAAACGCTGTTTGACGTGCGCAGCAATTGTTTGGTGGAGTTGTTGATTGTATAGAGGACCTCGGCATTGTTGCGGTCCACGAGCCGCAAATAGCTGTTTGCGCTGTTGGTGTAGTCTTTGATCTGCCTTGCGCCCCGGATTTCGCGCGTCAGAGTGTCCACGGCTTCGCGGTTTTGCTGGTCCAGCACCGAGTAGTTGGAGAGGCCCTGAAAGCTGCGGAGGCTGAAGATATAAGCGGTCGCGACAGCGGCGCTGGCGAGTGAGAACACGGCCACCGCAAACACCATCTCCAGCAGGGTCCAGCCCCGCGCTTTTCGCTTAAGCTTAATAAACATACGGTTGGAGGTAGTTCTGCATGCCGTCCTTCGCCACGAAGGTGGAGGCGCTGCGTGTATGGCTGATGCCCTTGCTCGTCCAGTTGAGGGTGACCGTCATCATTCGCATGTTCGTCGAATAAGAGGCGGTAAAGGGCACGCTCGCGATGGTGACCTTGCCCGTATAAACCACTCCAGAACTGCTGGATTGGGGGTCGTATTGCTCCGTGAAGTCTGGATTGAACGTGGCGAGGTTGTCCCAATTGCAGAGGCGGATCATTTCCGTCCGCTGCGACAGAATCTGCGTTGCCCGCTGATTTTCGCGTGCCGTTTGGATGGTGAAAAAGCCGTTGGCGAGGGCGCCCATCAGTCCTCCCATGCAGACGGCAAGAATGGCCACGGAAAAGACCACTTCCGCCAGGGTCATGCCCGCTTCTGATTTGACTATGAGTTTTAGTTTCATTCGGCCGTTAAAACTGCCCCGGTTTGGGCGACCATCACATCGAGACTTGCCGCCGCATTAGAATGCAAAAGCAGGCCGCGTGCCGCCCGTCATCAGCCGCGTTCCGGCCGTGGTTCGTGGAGGTGCGTTTCCAAGGGATTTGCCGGTGTCCCGACACGGTCCAAATGTGTCTCGTTTTGAGCGTATCCTTGCCCGGCAGCCCGCCGTTGAATCTCCTAGACTCCCAGGGGGGATAATCCCGATTCTCAATCATGCGCATCTGCGTTGTGTTCAATCCGGTGGCCAAAGGGGACAAGGCCCGCCGCTTTCGCGCACACTTGGACGACATTGCGCGCGATGCCGTCTTGAAACTGACCCGTAGCGCGGGCGATGCCAAAAAGCTGGCGGCGGAAGCGGTGGCGGAGGGGTTCGACACCGTCGTGGCCGCGGGCGGGGACGGCACGCTTAACGAAGTGCTCAACGGCCTGGGCGCGGTTCCGGACGGTTTTGAGCGGGCGCGGCTGGGCGTTTTGCCGCTGGGGACGGTCAATGTTTTTGCGCGTGAACTCGGGATTCCCACCCGCCTGAATCAGGCGTGGGAACTGATTCTCCGGGGCCGGGAAGCGCGGATTGATTTGCCCAAGGTCGAGTTTATCGAAGCCGGCGTCGGGCAGACACGCTGGTTTGCCCAACTGGCGGGCGCCGGGCTGGACGCGCGGGCCATCGAACTCGTGGACTGGCGCCTCAAGAAAAAGTTCGGCCCGCTCGCCTACGTGTATGCCGGACTGAAGGCGCTGACCGAATCCAAACCCAAGTTGCAGGTGAAAGCCGGTGACGGGGAGTTCACCGGGGAATTAGTTTTGGTGGGTAATGGCCGGCTCTACGGCGGCGATTATCGGCTGTTCCATCCGGCGCAAATGGACGACGGCCGGCTTGATGTCTGCGTTTTTCCCCGGGTCAGCTTTCTGACCCTTTTGAAGTGCGCCGTGCCGTTGCTGGCATTTCACCGGCTCCCCGAAAGCGCCGTGCGGCGATTCCAAGCGGAACGCTTTACCCTGAACGGACCCGTGCCGGGTTCTTTCGAACTGGACGGTGAGTTGGTCGGCAAGCTGCCGGCGACGTTTTCGATTGAGCCGCGCCGGTTGCGTGTCATCGTCCCGTAAGTTGTGCCGGGCGATTTACCGCGAATGCGATCGCTGTGGGCGCGGCGGCGGGGATTGCCCCTGGCCTTCCCGCGGACGTTGAATCTGGCGCAGGGCCCGTCGCAATTGATCCAGTTCCCGCTCGTCCTCAATCTTCTGCCGTTCGACCAGTTCGAGCGTTTCGAGGAGTTCATCAAGTTCCTCCATCACCTTTTTCAAGCTTTCCGTGATGCGATACACATCCTCAATCGCTTCGCCAATGGCTGATGACGCAGGTGCGGGAGCGGGCGGTGGCGGCGGGGGGCGGCTGCCGCGGGGTTCGGGCGGGCGCGCTGGCGGCGGGGGGGAGACGAATTCGGCGATTGGCTGGTCATCGCCTGCGGGCCGATCGTCCTCCTCGATTGTCTCGGGGAGCGGGTTTTCCGGCAGTTCATCGGACGCCGGAAAGGGCGCCTCGCCGGCTGGTTCGACTTCGTGAAAGGGCGTCGCCTCGTCAGCGTCGGTGGCCTCGGGCCCTGCGGCATAGGCTTCAGCGGCGTCAGTCGGCTCAACTGCCATGGGACCTCCCTCTGGTGCGGGCGTCGGCTCTTCGGAACCCTGCCCCGGGCCGCGACGGCGGGGGCGGCCGCGTCCGCCGCGGCTGCCGCGCCGCCGGCGCCGCTTTTGTGGGTCCAAGGCTTCGCCGGTTCCACCGGAACTCGATTGATTCTCGTCAGACATTCGTCCGAACACGTTGCCCGGAAGCCGGTCAAATGCAATGGAAAATGGCAAGGCCGCCGGCGTTGGTTGGGTTTTTCGTTGAACCGCCCGGCGGCGGTTTCGCAAGATGGAAAAACTCATGAGAAACGCGCGATCAATGCGAGTCGGCGGTGGATTATGGACGGCCATTGCCGTGTATGCGGTGGCGGTGCTGCCGGGTGTGGGCCAGCCCGCCGGTTCCGTCCATCTGCCGCCACCTCCTGCCGGTCCTGCGCATCCGAACATCATTCTCATCGTGGCGGATGATTTGGGCTACGGCGACCTCGGATGCTACGGCCAGGAGAAGATTCGGACGCCAAACCTTGACCGGCTGGCCGCCGCCGGCACGCGCTTCACCAGTTTTTATGCGGGCAGCACCGTGTGCGCGCCGTCGCGTTCCTGTTTGATGACGGGGCAACACACCGGCCACACGCGCATCCGGGGCAACGCCAAAGGCGCCACGCTGGCGCCGGATGACGTGACACTGGCGATGGTCCTGCAGGAGGCCGGCTACAAGACCGGCATGATTGGCAAATGGAGCCTGGGTGGGGAAGGCACTCCCGGACAGCCGGGCGCAAAGGGGTTTGATGATTTTGTGGGTTACCTCGACCAGACGCGGGCCCATGATTATTACGCGCCTTATCTGGACCGCTTCGATCACGCAGATGGCGAGCGTCACATCGAGTTTCCGAAGAATTTTTCCGGTGCCAAAGGCATCTACTTTCCCGACGTGTTCAACAAGGCGGCCTTGAATTTCATCCGCATCAACAAGCCTGATCCGTTCAACAAGGAGCGGCCGTTCTTTCTGTATCTGCCCTACACCCTGCCGCACGCGAACAACGAACTGGGCCGTCAGACCGGCAACGGCATGGAAGTGCCGGATGACCAGCCCTATGCCGCTCAGCCGTGGCCGCAGCCGGAAAAAAACAAGGCCGCCATGATCACCCGCCTCGACAAATACGTTGGCGAAATCATGGTCCGCCTCCAGCAATATCACCAGGAATCGAACACGCTGATTTTGTTCACGAGCGACAACGGACCGCACGCGGAAGGCGGCGTGGATCCGGAATTTTTCCACAGCGCCGGACCGTTTCGCGGCCTCAAGCGCGACCTTTATGAAGGCGGCATTCGGGTGCCGCTCATTGCGGTCTGGCCGGGCCGGATTCCAGCCGGGCGCGTCAGCGACGAAACGTGGGCGTTCTGGGACTTGTTTTCCACGCTGGCCGACGTGGCTGGCGCGCGTCTGCCCCAAGCGACTGACGGTCTGTCTTATCTGCCCACGCTTTTGAATCAGACCCAGACCAATCGTCACGAATTCTTCTATTGGGAATTTCACGAACGCGGCTTCAAACAGGCCGTTCGCATGGGCGATTGGAAGGCCGTGCGGCTTACCGCAAACGGCCCGCTGGAACTCTACAACTTGACCCCGGATCCCGGCGAAACCCGGAACGTTGCCGCGGATCATCCCGAAATCATCACGCGGATTGAAGCGTATTTGAAAACGGCCCGGACGGATTCGCCACAATGGCCCATTCAAGCGCGGCCGCCCAAAAAGCAACCAGCCCACGCGAATTGAGTGGCGTTTGTCGGGCCGGGCGCCCGCATGATTTCAGCCGTTTCATTTGTTCCCGCGCTCGACCCCGTGGCCGGCATCCCCTAGATTCCGCGCGCGCCTGCCGCGCGACATGAGTTCAGCCCCCGCACAACCCGGCCCTGCCGACTCCTCGGACCCGTATCTGGTGCTCCGGAACCCCAACGTATTTCGTTACCTCATTGGCCGGTTCATTGCCAACTTCGGCCAGCAAATGTTCGTCGTCGCGCTCGGCTGGGAAGTTTACGAGCGCACGCATTCGCCGTTCGCGCTCGGCCTCGTCGGGCTGACGCAAATCCTGCCCATGTTCCTGTTCACGCTCGCGGCGGGACATCTGGCCGACCATCACAGCCGGAAGCGAATCATCATTTTCACCGCCTCGCTGCTGGCTCTGGCGAACGTGGGTCTCGCCCTTATTTCCGCGTGGCAGGCGCCCGTGCCGTTGATTTACCTCTGCCTGCTCGTGGCCGGTTCGGCGCGGACCTTTATGGGCGCCGCCATCGCCTCGTTCCTGCCGCAACTCGTCGAACGCAACCTGTTCGCGCGCGCCGTGACGTGGAACAGCGGCCTCTTTCAGGCGTCCTGCATCCTGGGGCTTTCGCTGGGCGGCGTTTTAATCAATCTGTTCGGCCACCACGCCTGGCCGATTTACGTGATCAACGCACTGGCGGCGCTTTCGTTTTGCGGGTTTTTGGGTTTTATCCACCTGCGGCCCACGGTGACGAGCCGCGAACCGATGACGCTCAAGAACCTGCTGACCGGGTTCAGTTTCGTTTTTTCGAGCCGGATCATTCTTGGGATCATCACGCTCGACATGTTTGCCGTGCTCCTGGGCGGCGCGACGGCGTTGCTGCCCATTTATGCGAAGGAAATTCTGCACGTCGGCCCGCAGGGGCTGGGTATTTTACAGGCCGCGCTGCCCTTCGGCTCGGTCGTCTGCGCCTTCTATCTCGCTCATCGTCCGCCGCTGCAGAAGGCAGGCCGCGCGTTGCTGTGGGCCGTGGTCTGCTTCGGGCTCGCCACCATCGGCTTTGGCCTGTCGCAATGGTTCTGGCTGTCCCTGGCGATGCTGGTCGCCTGCGGCATGGCCGACAATGTCAGCGTCGTGGTCCGCCACACGCTGGTGCAGACATTGACGCCGGATGAAAAGCGGGGGCGCGTTTCGGCGGTCAACAACCTCTTCATCGGCACGTCGAACGAACTGGGCGAGTTTGAATCGGGTTCCGTCGCGAAGTTGTGCGGCCCGATGCTCGGGTATTCCAATGCCGTCGGCGCGATGATTTCCGTCGTTGCCGGCGGCGTGGGCACCATGATTGTGGTCGGCGTCGTGGCGTGGTTGTGGCCGGAAATCCGCCGTTACGGACGGCTGGATCAGTTCACGAATTAGCGGTGGTTTCAGGCCGTGCGCTGCACCACGGCTTCACGGCAGTCGTGGCTCAGCCGCACCATGGCGCGGGAGCCCAGCAGCACATCCAGCCCGAAGCTGACGACGAACCACACGAGCACGAAACCCGCCAGCGTGTCGGCCGTCAGCAGGCCGGCGACCGCCGCGGCGAACAGGCCGTTGATGAAGCCGATGCCGGGCACGATCAGCGTGACGAGCAACGTGCGGATGCAGGCGCGCGTGGCGTTACGGGCAACCAGCCCGTTCCACAGTCCCGTCCAGCTGAGCGTGTAGCAATCCAGCAAGAACACCACCACCGCCAGCAGTGTCAGGAAGAAAATGCGCGGCTGAAAGTCGCCTTGAGCCGGGTCAACGGCGGCCTGCCACGCCAGCAGCAGGTCGAAGCCGCCGAGCGCCAGGGCCGGCAGAAAGAATCGCTGCCGTAACCCGGCCAGCCACGCCCGCCAGACGGCGGTTTCGCCCACGGGTGTCACCAGCAGCAGTTCCAGCGCACCGCTGTCGCGTTCAACGGTGAACGCGCGGCTGGCGGCCCACCCAACCCACACCTTGAACACGCCGTGCAGCGCATACGCGGCAAATGCCACCCACAGACCGTTCATGCTGCCGGCGTGGACCAGCAGGCCGAGCGTCACGGTGGCGGCCAATGCCAAGCCCCACGCGGTCAGCGGGCCACCCAGCCGTTGGCGCGCCAGCCACACGAGCGAGTCGGAGGTTCGCGCCCGACGCGCGGCTGTTTTGCGGCAGAATGGCTGGGGGCGCTGCGGCGCACGCGGATCCTCGCGCCAGAAAAACGGCAGCCCAATGATCGCGCCGGCGAGGCAGGCCCAGCCGAGCAGATGGCTCGTGCCCAGCGCCGTCGTGTAGGCGGACGAATCCGCGGCGAACACCGCATCCTGTGCGGTCCACAAGGCGAACGCGGGACCGGCGAGCGCGTGCGCCAGCCAGAAGTGGTTCCCTGGGGAATGCGTTTGCGTGAGCAGCAGCGCGGGCAGGGCGCCTGCCGCGCCCAGCACCACGGCCAGCGCGAGGCCAAATGCGCTGCGCCCGTTCGGGGCGAAGACCGAACACAGCAACGTGATGCTCACGGACCAGAAGAGCAGATTGACCAGCGCCACCGTGGTGCGGAGGAATTCACCGGCCGTTACGCCGCCAAGCAGAAGCGCCATGCCCATGACCGGCACGGCGGCGAGCAGGCAATGAATCGCCGGCATCGCCAGGGCCACAAATTTTCCGCCGACGATGTCGTGGCTCCGTGTGTTGGTCAGGAACAGCAGGCCGAGCGTGCCAGCGGATTTTTCCTCCGCCACGCTGTCGGCCAGCAACACCGGCCCAGCGAGCAGGCAGATGCAATAGCTCAGGACGGTTATCGTGCGGAAGAGCGGCGCGCCCAGGCCCTGAGCCGCGCCAAGATTCCAGGTGATCGCAAATACGAGGCAGCTCACCAGCGCGATGACCATGCCCACGCCGGTGCGTAGCCAGTAAAACCAACGGCGGCGGGACAGGATCAGCAGTTCACGGTGGACGATCGGGAGCGCATTCATCCGGCGGCAATCGCTTGCAGGATGCCGATGGCCATGATCGTGCCGAACAAGAGGGAAAGCAACAGGCCGCCGGCGGCCAGCCATGCGCCGACGAGCAGTTGCGTGCGGGCTGCATTCCAGCGACGCCCTTTGCCGAGCACCACCGCCCGAAAGTCTGCAAATGCGAGCAGCGCGGGCACCAGCCCGACCACGGGCACCAGACTGCACCAGCCCAGCATGAAACAACGCATCGAGCGCCGCAGCATTTCCGATTTGGGCATGTCCGTCGCCGGGTTCATGGGGCGGGTGTTGAAGCGGTTTTGGCGTGGTGGCTCCAATGCGCCGTTTGGTGTTTCTCCAAAAGGCGCAGCTCGGCGTTGACGTGCTGCACGTTCGCGGTGTTGGCGGCGACGACCACCAGCAGCAACGCGAGCAGGGCCAGCATCAACACCACAGCCGAGCCGCGGCGGTGATTGGGCGGGGGAATGGTCATGGCGTCATCTCCTTGCCGGGAACGGCGGTGAAGGTGAACAACGGCCGCAGGCGCCCGTGCTTTTCCAGCGGCGCCAATTCGAGTTCCCAACGCCAGCCTGTGACGCTCTCCCGTTCGATGCGTTGCATCGCGGACGTCTGCACCCGGGACAAAACGGTGACCCAGGGTGCGTTGGTGCCGGCGCGCCGCCGGATTTCGCCGGCGGCAAACTGATAGTCCACGGGGCCGGTGCGGGTGGTCAGGCGCACGAGTTTGTTGGTCGGGGACGAGTCCGTTACCACAATGCCGGTGGCGGCGCGGATTTCCGCACGCCAACGTTCGCCGGTCCGAAGTGTCTGCCCGATGTCCTGCGCATTTCGGTTGAGCAGGCGGCTCTGGTCCCACGCCTTGGACACCGTGAAGCTGCCCACGGACATCAACACGCCCAGCACCGCAATGTAAGCGAGACATTCGATGAGCGTGAAGCCGCGGCGCGCCGCGAACGCTGGTTGAGTCAAGATTCTCATGGCCGTTTCACCTCCCGAATGATGCCCGCGCTCAGGCGTTGGGCCGGCCGCCATGCGAGGCGAATCTTGCCCGGCGTGAGGATCAGAAGGGCGTCGCGCGTGGACAGATTGGTCGTTGCCGCGCCCGTGAGCGTGAGGTGATTGGTTCCGGCGGGATAATTGTGCCACGCGCCGGCGGCGAGCAGTTCCAGTTCGCCATCCAGACATTCCATTGCGACCGCGCGTTCGTAGGCCACGCGCATGGCGTGCCGGTCCGCGGTGAACGAATAGGCCAGCGGAATCAGCGCCACGAACAACAGCGCCATCGCCACGAGCATGTCCACTTCCAACATGCCGCGCGGGCGCTTGAATTGATTTCGGGTAATTACCATAACGCCGCCGAGTCAATGAACTGGGTGATCATGCCGAACAATCCGGCGCACACGCAGCCGACCGTCGCGCCGTTGAGGACGACCAGCGCCGTGGAAAAGACATGGGCCGCGGCCTGTTCCTGCTGGAACGCGCGCGCGTCGAGGGCTTCAAACCAGCCGCGAAGCGCGCTGGTGAAGCCGCCCTGCGCGTGCGCGGCATTGGCCAGGCGCCAGCGAAATTCGCCCGCCCCATCGAGCGCGGTGACGGCCTGCGTGAGCGACTCGCCGGCTGCCAGCCGCCGGACGACGTGTTCGGCACGCCGTTGGAAAACGAAGTTGCCTGCGCATTGCGCCGCATAGGGCAACGCCTCGGCCTCCGGCACGCCGGCATCCAGGAGCACGGCGAGAATCGCGGCGAAGTTGCGTTGCATGCGGTGGCGCTTCCACGGCACCAGCCACGCGAGCCCGTCCACCACGGGCCACGCCGCCTGGCGCAGCCACGACGGTGCGCCCGGTCCGATCAGGTAAAGCACGGTGGCAATGCCCAGCAGTCCCAGAAACATTGTTTCAATCCAAACGCCGGTGCGCAGCGCCAGCCCAAGAAAATTCAGCCACGGCGCCGGCGTGTTGTCGCCTGCGATGCCGAGCGCAATTTCCTTCATCTTCGGCAGCACCATGATCAACAGCATCCACATCAGGCTCAGCGCAATCGGCGCCAGACCCAGCACCAGCACGAGGAAATAGTTCAACGCGCTGCGCACGCCCGACCGCGCGTCCTGCAATTGCAGCCGGCAGGCGGGCAGAACCTTGCGGACGTCGCCGATGCGCTCGCCGGCCGCCAGCATGGCGATGACCGGGCGCGGCATGAGCCGGGATTTGGCCAGCGCGGTGGCGAGCCGGTCGCCCTCTTCGACATATGCAGCCGTCAGATGAAACCGCAATCCTGGTGAGCGATCATGCGTTTCCGCCATGGCTACAATGGTCGGCTCCACCGGTTTGCCGTCGCGGACGCACGTTTCCAGCACATGCAGGAACAGCCGGGCCTGTTCCCGCCGTCGTGCGGGCAGCGAGAGGAAAAAATACGCGAGATAGCTGAAGACCAGCACGGGCACCACGAAGAACAGGCCATGCACGAACAGGCTGAGCAACAGCCCGGAAACGTTGGCGAAAGTGTCGGACGGCGGATTCATGGGTTCACATGCCGAGATTGTTCAGCAAGTCGATAAACACCAGATACGACGTGGCAACGAGATAGCCTTGCAGCATGACCACCGAGCCGACGGCCAGCACCGAGACCGGCAGCGCCGCGTAAAGCAAGGTCTCCGAACGCGCGGTGGCGCGGGCGGCGAAGATTTCACCGGCCTGACGAAAACCGGTCCGTATGTCCTCTCCCGCGCTGTCCACCAGCCAGATGAACAGCGGCGGCACATAGCGACTGCCGGCGGCGACGGCCGAAAAGCGCTTCACGCCGGCGGCGATGTTGTTGCGCCATGCCAGGAGTTCGTCGCGCAGGCGGTTGGCGGGCTGAAAATCAGCCAGCAACGCGAGCGCTTCCGGCAGCGGCAATCCGCCGTGCAGCAGGAGTTCCGCGGCGTTCGCCGTCTGTGCCAGCCGGGCCTCGCGAAACGCCGGCAGACGATCCAGCAGGCGCTGCCGCCAGTCCGGCCGCAGCCACAGCAGCAACACGCCGAGCAGCGGCACCGTGAACAGCAGCGGAAACACCCACGAATTTTGCAGCAGCGGCAGCGCCATGCGGGTGGCGGCGGGCAGCGCCCGCCCGCTGCCGAGACCAACCACGGAATCCCACCACGCCGGGAACACGACACGGCTGGTCAATTGCCAGAGCAAAACCGAGAGAAAGAAGGCCGCGATCAACAACAGCACCGGATACACCATCAGCCCCTTCAACCGCGTCCACAGCGCATGCTGACGCTGGTAGTAATCCGCCACCAACGTCAGGATGCCGGGAAGATCGTTGCCTTTGCCGCCGACGATGAGCAGCCGTTGATACAGTTCCGGGAGCCGCCGCCGGCTCAACGCCTCGGGCAGCGGCGCGCCACGGGACAGGTCGTCGGCCAGCAGACCCAGTTCGTCGCGCAATGCACTGCGTTGCATGGTGGCGATGAGCTGGCGCAGGGAACCTTCCAGCGGCAGGCCGTCGCGCAGCATGGCCGCGAGCTGCTGGTTGAAGAAGGCGAATTCGTCCGTGTTCATGGCCCGAAGAGGCGTTGTTGTTCCGCCCGGTTCGTGATGCCGCCGGCAATGAGCTGCTGAACGGCTTCGACGAACGAACATTGTGGCTGCAGGGCGGCAAGATCGTTTTGGCGCAATGCGCGGCGCCCGGCGTCGTTCAGCCGGAGCCATTCCACCAGCGGCACGCGGCCGCGGTAACCCGTGCCGAGGCAGGTTTCGCAGCGCGCCGGCGGGCCGGCGTTCTCGCGGTTGGGCAGGACGGCGCGCGGCCGGACGCCCGTTCCGCCACAGCCTGCACATACACGGCGGATGAGGCGCTGGTTCAAGACGAGTTCCACGGCGCTGGCAATGGCGAAATGATCCCGGCACATCACCAGGAGCCGATCGAAGACGCCGTGGCAGGAGCCGGCGTGCAGCGTGGAAATCACCTGGTGTCCGGTCAGCGCCGCGCGCACGGCGAGGTTGGCCGTTTCGTCGTCGCGAATTTCGCCGATGACCAGCACCTGCGGGTCCTGCCGCAGCAGATGGCGCGCGGCCCGGGCGAAATCGAGCCCGCGGGTTTCGCAGACCTCCGTTTGCATGACGCCCGGGACAATTTGTTCGACCGGGTCCTCAACCGTGATGACATGCCGGCCGCCTTGTTCCACGAGCTGCCGTAAACAAGCGTAAATCGTCGTGGTTTTGCCGCTGCCGGCCGGACCGGTGAGGAGCAGCAGGCCCGCCGGCTGGCGCAGAAACGCCTCCAGTTCCGCCCAGGACTGCTCGGGCAAACCCAGCTCGCCGAGGCTGCGCACCACGCTAGTTTGGAACAGCCGCAGCACGATTTTTTCTCCGGTCACGGTCGGATAGGTGGCAACGCGGACGTCGTTTTGTGTCCGGGCGTCCCGGGCCTCAATGCGGCCGTCCTGCGGGAGCGAATCTTGGTAGGTCTTGAGACGGGCGAGATATTTGATCCGTCCAAACACGCGTTCGGCGACGGGCTCATCCAATCGTGAAGCCGGCGTCAGCACGCCGTCGAGCCGGAAGCCGACGTCCGCGTGCGAACCGCGCATTTGCAGGTGAATGTCGCTGGCGCCCGCCCGCTCGGCGGCGGCGATGAGCTGCTCCAGCAGTGCCGGTGCGGCACTGGCATCGTGCCCGGTGATGGCTTGGGTGTCCATGCGTTGTCCGGCCACGCGGGACGGGTGAATCCGGCGTCGCGTTGGCGGTCTTGAAGATTCGACCGGACGCGCGGCAAAACGTCACGCGAGGACAGCGGCCCGTTCGGCGGACGAGAGTTCGCGCCAATGGCCGGCCGGCAGATCGCCGAGCGTGAACTGGCCGATGCGCACACGGAGCAGGCGCAACGTGGGATGGCCGATGGCCGCGGTCATGCGGCGCACCTGGCGGTTTTTGCCTTCCACGAGTTCGAGGGCAATCCAGCAATCCGGCACACTCTTGCGGATGCGAATGGGCGGAATGCGCGGCGGCATGTTCGGTGGCGGGTCCAGCCGCCACGCGCGACCGGGCAGGGTGCGGCGGCCCTGGATGACGAGGCCCCGGGCGAGTTGCGCGAGGGCGGCGGGCGTGGGGATGCGTTCGACTTGCGCCCAGTATTCGCGTTCGTGCGCATGGCGTGGATGCAGCAGCCGCGTGTTCAGGCCGGGTTCATCAGTGAACAACAACAACCCTTCGCTGTCCGCATCGAGCCGGCCGATGGCATACACGTCCGCGGGGAAATGGAATTCGGCGAGCGGACGGTTGGGTGATCCGTCCGGCGTGAATTGCGAAAGCACGCCGTAGGGCTTGTGAAAGGCCAGCAGCACGCGCCAGTAATACGGCAGCGTGCCCGCCGCGGCGAGCCGATAGCCGGAGAAAGTGGTGGAGGCGCCGCGCCGCCAGGCTTCAAGGCGCTACTTCGACGCGGTAGAAAGCCGGCTGGCCGGAGGCGGGCGCAGGCGCGGTGAATGAGTTGATTGCAGACCAACTGGTGGCGGGCGTCCAGTGAACCAGGTCGCCGCTGGCCAGCACCCGATACGCGCGGCCCGCGACCGTCTGCCAGTCGAGCCGCAAGGCCGGCCCGGGTTGTGGGGTCGTGGTGAGCTGGAGCTTGGACGTCGCGCTCTTTGGATCCGTGCCGGCGATGAACTCCGCGTAGTCGCTCATGCCGTCGCCGTCGGTGTCGGTGGTGCGCGTGCGGCCGGGGCTGACGCTCCCGAATTCCGCCTGCTCCCACGCGTCCGAGATGCCGTTGTTGTTGGTGTCCGTGAAGGTGTAATTGCCGGTGAAGGTCAGGGTGCCGGCCGCGGCCAGGGAGTTCGTTTGCGCCGCGGGCGTGTTGTAGTAGGGCACCGCATTAAACACCACTGAATGCCCGCCGGTTGCAGCGTTGCTGACGACAAGGAACGGCCCGCTGTGCGCCACGCCGTCGAGTGTGTAGCTCGCCTGCCAGAGGTTGTTCGAAACAATGAGCGTGCCGGTGTTGATGTTGCTGACCGTGATGCTCACGTCATCGAGCAGCCAGCCCGGCCGGGGCGCGGAATCCAGCGAGAAGAGGACGTGCGACCAGACGAGGTAAACCACGTTGCCGAGGTAGGGCGTGAGATCGATTTCCTGCTGTTCCCAGCCCCCGGAGGTATCGCCGTATTGCGCGAGCGGAATCACCGGCCCGGCGGAGTTGGTCAGAATGTCCAGCTCGCCGTATTCGATGATGTCGTATTCGCTGCGCGCGGTGAAATCATAGTTGTGCCAGAACTGGAGGGTGGCCTTGTTGCCGCCCACCAGTTCGATGGCCGGCCCCACGAGATAGGTTTCCACGGCCGAAACATTCGCGCCATCCAGCACGCTGCCCCAGCAGTTCGAGGGCGACCATGCGCTGGTTTCGTTGCCGTTGTGCGGCGTGCCCAGCGTCCAGCTTGATTCCGTCAGATCGCTGTCCACGATGCTCCAGTTGGTCTTCGTGGCCGTGGTTTCCATGTTGTCGAAGAACGGTGGCTGCAACGGCTGCAACGTGTGGAAGGTGTAATAGCTGCCCTGGTTGTTGTCCGTGGTGGCGTTGCCGGCCACGTCGCGGCTGACAACTTGATACGAGTAAACGGTATTCGGCTTGAGGCCGCTCAACGTGACCTCGTGGTTGAATTCCTTGGCGTCGCGATACGCGGTGCGGTTGTTGCCGAGGCCGGGCGAACCTTCCCAGAATTGCACCAGGGCATCGGCGGGTTCGGACGTGTCCCAGCTGACCACGCAGTCCTGGTAATCCGGCGCGGCCGCCACGTTCGTGATGTCGGGCGCAATGGTGTCCACCACCGCCACGGCGGAAACCGTGCTGCCGGCTGAGGCGTCGAAATACGAGGCGTGCAGCGTGTCGCCATCCTGGGCGCGCAACTGACCTGGCCCGGCAGTGTTCGTGGCCGGCACAAGGGTGATGGTGCCGCGGAAAAGGCCGGGCAACGTCGTTTCGGTGAGCGCGACCGGCACCCCGCCGGTTTGTGTGCTGCTGTCGAACGTCACATTCAGCGTGCCGCCGCCGGCAAGATCGGAATCGCCCACCTCGACCGTGACCACGCCGGGCACGGGATAGGCGCTGTTGTCGAGCGCGATGCTGCCCGCGCCGTTCAGGCCGGGCACGAGGAAGTTGAGCATGTTGTGCAGCAAAGTTGTCCGGGTGTTGGGTGCGTTGCCGGTGTCCGGGACGGTGTCGAGCGGGAAGGAAAGAAACACCACGCGGCCCCGGCTGTCCTGACCGGTCCGCGGGAAGCGCACGCCGCAGGGCTGGCTGCTGGCCGCGTCGAGGAAAACCGGCACCGCGTCCGCCGTCGGCGTGATGGTGTCGCTGACGTTGGGGGACTGGCTGATGGTTTGCCAGAAATCCGAATCGTAATTCGAGTAGCTCAGTTCCAGGCTCATGCCGGACGAAATCGCCTCGGCCGGCAGGCCGTCGGCCACATCCACCCCGAGTCCGCCGTTGTCCTCGTCGAAGGTGGCGACGTGCAGGATGTTCGAACGGAATGCCAGCGTGGCGGCGGCCGTGCCCATGCGGGAAAGCAATTCCATGGACGTCAGGCACAAGGCGCCGCCGTTTGTGACGTAGCCGGTCAACAACGTGAATTCATCGCCGGAAAGCCCCTGATAGCCGATGAATCCGCCATAAAGGCTGTCGTTCAGGCGCCACAGCACCGCGCGGTAGCCTTGGAGCGTGGTCAGGGGCGGGTCGCCCAACGTGTTGACGTCCCAGATTTCGTAGGGAACCCCGGTTTGATTCAGCGGATCCGTGTAGGAGCTCTGAGGAATGACCGGGCTGTCGTCGCCGCCGTCGGTGAACGGTGTGTAGGCGTCCACGAACAGCAGGGGCGGCGGCGGCACCACGACAAAGCTGAAATTCGCGCCGCCGTTGTTGTTCGTCGCGGCGTTGCCCGCCGCGTCGGTGGAACTCACGGCAAAATAGTAAGTCGCACCGGCCTGCAAGCCGTGCAGCGCGAGTGAATGCGCGGTGACGAGGTCGAGGTTGGATGCGGCCAGCGTGAGACTTGTGTTGGTGCCGAAGCGGACCAGCGAGGTCGCGGGTTCGTCGGTGGCCCACGAGATGACCACGCTGCCAAATTCATTGGTGGCGGCCACGCTGGTGAGCACCGGCGGATTCAGATCCGCAATGGCCGTGGCGCTGCGGGTTGCTCCCGCGGAAACATCCGCGTAGCTGGCCGTGATGGTGTCGCCATGCGCGATGTGCAACCGGCCATCTGCAATCACCGGAGCCAGCGCGGTGGCCACGCTGCCGGTAAAGATGCCGCTGGTGCCTGCGGGCAGCAGCGTGACGTTGAGCGGCGTCGTCTGGGTGCTGCTCGTCAGGGCGGCGCCCAGGGAAGCCTGTCCGGCGCGATCGGAATCCACGACCGTTACCTGCACCGTTGCAGGCACGGTGTAGGCGTGCCGGTTCAGATAGACCAGCCCGTTGCCCGGAGGCAAAAACGCGGCGGACGTCACGAGTGCGAAATCCTGGTCCACGGCCGCGGTGTCGCGGCGCGCATCCTCCACGATGTGCGGGGCGCGCACGCGAATGACGTATTCGCCCGGCTTGGGCGTGGCGAGGTGCACGCCTTCCACGTTGTTCAGAGGGTCGCTCGCCGTCGCGTTCGGAATGGATTCGCCAGCCGCGAACTGGTTCCCGCGATACACCGTGCCGTCGGGCCCGACAACCTCGAGGTCCAGGTCGTTCACCAGCGCCGGAATCGCCGCGGGCAACGCGGGCACGTCGGTGTAGGCGAGCGTGACTTTGAGCGGTTCGCCGCTGTCGCCCACCACGACGCGGCGCTCGAATACGCCGTTGTTGGTGAGCAACACAGTCTGGTCCACGAAGTCGTAGCCGCGGGGCGCGCCGATGAGTTCGGTCAAATCAATGCGGCCCCAGCCCTCGTCGTTGTTGGGCACCGGCTCCGTGCCGAAACTGTCATCCATGTCCACGGCGGAATTGATCAACGCGGCCTTCACCAGGGCGGGCGAGGGTGTCTGGCCGAAGTAATTGCTGCGGTAATACTGCACGAACACCGCGGCTGCGCCTGAGGCGTGCGGGCCGGCCTGGCTCGTGCCGCCCTGATACATGTAGTTCTGTGAAATGTCCGCCCAGGCGTTGTTGTCATCGGCATATACGGAGCGCAGCGAGGCGATCCAGGTGCCGGGCGCGACGACGTCCGGCTTGATGCGGCCGTCTTCGCACGGGCCGCGGCTGGAGAAATCCGCCATGGCGTCCTCGCCGTCGGCGTAAATCAGGAAATCAAACCGGTTGTTCTGCGAGGCACCGGTGGCGATGACATTCTTCGCGACCGCCGGACTGCCCACGGTTTGTTCGCCCGGCCCCGCGTTGCCGGCGGAGAACTCGAGAATGTAAGGTTGATCGCCGGCCCTGTTCGTATCCGCATCCCGGACGAGCGCATCGAATTCCATCGCGCTCAGGTCGTAACGCCCCTGCGTATCGTCCCCCCAGCTGTTGGATCCGATGTCCGCGCCGGCGCTCTTGGCGTCGTGCGTGAGCGGCTCGAAGCTCGGGTCCTCATACATGTAATTGCCCAGACCGTCGAAGATGCGCTGGGCGACCAGGCTCGCGCCCGGCGCGACGCCGAGGCCGTAACGGTAGCCGTTTTCGTCCGTTTCACCGGTGGCGGCATTGCCGGCGATGATGCCGGCGACGTGTGTGCCGTGACTGTGTTCGTCCGCCGCATCCGTCAGGGCGCCGTAGTAGAAGAGCGCCTTCACGCGGCCCGCGATGTCGGGATGCATGGCATTGGTGTCGCCGCTGTCGAGGCCGCTGTCCGCCACCGCCACCGTGACGCCGGCGCCGGTGTAGCCGAGTTGCTGCACCACGGCATCCGTGCCGGCGTTGCCATCGTCGCCCGCGACGATTTTGGTGGCGATCTCGTCTTTCAATTTGAAATGCGGCGCCGGCTCTATCCACAGCACGGCCGGCGACGCGGCCAGCGTGGACAATTGGTTGGCCGGAACGGTGCCGCGCAGGATGGTGCCCTGGCGCAGACCGCTTTCGCCGGCGACGCGGCGAAAGCGCCCGCGCGCGGCGGCGACCGCTGCGGGTTGGGCGCGGGGTGCGAGGAGAACGTTCACCTCCAGGTCAATCGCCGGCTGGCCCTTTTGGGCGGCGGTCGAGGCGGCGCGGGCGAGTTGCGCGTGAATTTTATGCTCCGGCTTGTAGGGACCGACCCAACGCACGAAGGGCAGGGCGCGAAGTTGTCCAGGCGGCACCTGGTTCAAGGCGGCCACAAATGCGTCGTCGGGCACGTAAGTCAGCAAGTCCGCGCCCAGAGCTGCGATTTGATCCCGTTGGGCGGGCGTGGGCGCGGCTTCAAATTGGACGAGGAACAAGCCATTCGTGGGCGTGGTGTCGTTGGTGGCTCGCGCGGCGGTTGCCGCCGGCGGCGGGGTGATGATGCGCTCGTTGCGCAGATGGATGGTTTTTTCGGACGGAGCGGCGAAGGCGGAGGTCAGCGTCAACCCAAGGGCGAACGCCAGCCAGACGGCACGACGAAGTGGGACAAACATGACGCTGGCACATTACGCTGTTCCCCGGTGTCAGACAAGTGCATGGGAAATCGCCATCATTGCCTCCCCGGGCTCACCCGCTACACTGCGTGGCACATGATTCGCAACATCATCTTCGACTGGTCGGGCACGTTGGTGGATGACCTGCCCGCCGTGTGGAAGGCGTCCAATTTCGTGCTGACCCAGGCGGGCCGGCCGGAGATGTCGCTGGACGAATTTCGGGCCGAGTTCTGCCTGCCGTTTACGACGTTTTACGACAAACACACCCCGGGCGTGCCGCTGCCGCGGCTGGAGGGCTGGTTTCACGAAAGTTTCCGCGCCGCGCAGGATTCGGTATGCGCGCTGCCGCACGCACAGGAGTTTCTGGAGTTCTGCCGCGCCCGGCAGGTGCGGACGTTTCTGTTGAGCACGGTGCATCCCGATTATTGGGTGATCCAGTCCAGCGTGACCGGCTTTGCGCCGTTCATCGAAACGCCCTACACCGGGGTTTGGGACAAGCGGCAGAAGATTCACGACATCCTGGTGCAGCACGGGCTGAAGGCCGGGGAGACGCTCTTCATCGGCGACATGGAGCACGACATCGAAACGGCGCGGCATGGCGGCATCCATTCGTGCGCGGTCCTGACGGGCTACAACACGCTGGGGCAGTTGCGCCGGGCGCAGCCGGATTTGATTGTCGAGCACTTGCGCGAGCTGCGTGACATTTTGCAGCAAAACGCAATGCATTTGCGGCCGCCGTCCGCCGCGGTCGGTGCGGCTCATCCGCCGGTGGTCACGGTGGGTGGGCTGGTTTTCAACGGCGCCGGGGAGGTGTTGTTGGTGCGCACGCACAAATGGTCGAATCTGTGGGGCATTCCGGGCGGCAAGGTGAAGTGGGGCGAGCCCTGCGAAGACGCGTTGCGGCGCGAACTCAAGGAGGAAACCAATCTCGACCTCACGGACATCCGTTTCGTGCTGGTGCAGGACTGCATTCATTCAACGGAGTTTTACCGCGACGCACATTTCGTGCTGTTGAATTACACGTGCCGGGCTGCGTTGCCGGTGGACGTGGTGTTGAACGACGAAGCGCAGGAGTTTCGCTGGGTGCCGCTGGCCGAGGCGCCGCGCCTGCCGTTGAACCGGCCGACGCAAATCCTCATCCAGGCCGTGCAAGCGAACGGCGCCCAAGCCCAGGCCTGAGCCATGTCCAAAATCTGCCTCACCGATCTCGAAGTGCTCTATCACGTCGGCGTGCCGGATGCCGAACGCGCCACGGCACAGCGCCTGTTGATCACCGTGGAAATGGAATACGACTTTCGCGCTGCGGCGGCGAGTGACCGCCTGGACCAGACGATTGATTATTATGCGGTCGCGCAACGCCTGCTGCGGTTTGGCGAGGGCCGAAGCTGGAAACTGCTGGAGCGGCTGGTAACGGAGATTTGCGACCTGGTGCTGGCGGAGTTCAACGCGGAGCGCGTCAACGTGACAGTGAAGAAATTCATCATCCCGCAGGCCCGCTACGTGAGTGTCCAACTGGCCAAACACCGGGGGCGCGACGACCTGGGCGTTCAGCCCGGCACGCCGCCGATATAGGCCTGCAACTGCTCGATTGCGGCGCGTTGGGCGGAAATGACGGAGTTCACCAGGTCGCCGATGGACACGAGGCCGGCGAGCTGGCCGTTCACCAGCACCGGCAAATGACGCACCCGGTGGTTCGTCATCAGCCGCAGGCATTCCTCCACTGTGTGCCCCGGCGTCACGGAAATGATCCCGCCGGAAATGATTTCGCGCACTTGCGTGGACTTCGAAGACTTGCCCTGAAGCACCACTTTGCGTGTGTAGTCGCGTTCCGAAAGAATGCCAATCAAACGTCCGGCGTCCACGACGGCGAGCGCGCCGATGTTTTTTTCCGCCATCGTTTTGATGGCGTCAAACACCGTCGTCTCGGGCGTCACGCTGTAAACATTGCTGCCCTTGGCCTCAAGGATTTCGCTGATGGTGGTTGTGTCGATCATAGTGCTGCGGGGGTTCTTGTCGCGAACATAGCACTGCCGTGGGACAGCGTCATCCGGAATTTCCTTTCGCCGGAATTTTTTTGCGGGGGCGGAAACCTCACTCTGCGCCGGCCACGGTCTTCGGCCGGTCCACGGTGGCCCCGGCCTGATAGCGCTGCAAGGCCGCCTTGAGTTCCGCGAGCCGCGCCTTGTCGGTGGTCAGCGCGACGGCGCGTTGCTCCTGCGTCACCGCGGCGGCAGCCCGGCCGTTGTCGAACAACGCGCGGGCGTAGGTGTCGAGCACGTCGGCGTTCTGGCCTTTGGACGCGTCCGTTGCTGCCTGGGCGAATTTCAACGCGAGCTTGAGGTTGCGGGTCTTGATGTTGGCATCGGTGAGCAGCGTCCAGGCGATTTCATTCAGCGCATCGGTGTCGTCCGACTCCATCAATTCCAGTTTTCGAGTCAGTTCGTCCACTTTGGCGGCGTCGCCATGTCCGGTCACAGCCCGGTAATAATCCTGCCAGGTTCGCTGGAGGCTGAACTTGTCACGGTAGTCGGCGAACTTGAAGCCCGGCGGCGCAAGCGGGGCGGCTTCCTGTTCAATCCGGGCCAGCTCGGTTGCGGGTTTGCCGGCGGCCACGCTGCGCTGATATTCGCGCATCAGGCTTTGGAACCGGACCGTGCGTCGCAGGTCGGGGAGATTCAATTTTTGTCCCGGCTCGATGCCGCCCAGTTCGCGGTCCAGTGTGGTGAGTTCCGTCGCCAGGGCGTCCAGCTTGGCGGCGTCGTCGCCGCGTGCGGCCAGGGCCGTAAACTCCTGCAGTTTGCGCCGGGCGGTGACGCGTTTTTGGGCGGCAGGATCGTCCACCACCGGGGCCGCCGCCAGTTTGTCGAGCACCTTCTCCAAATCGCCCATCGGATGTCCCAGCCAGGCAACCTTGCCGTCCCGGTCCACGACGAAGGCGGTCGGAATGCCGTTTTGGTTGTAAGCGTCCATGTAGCCCTGTGACGTCTGACGATTGTTGTCCACGGCCACGGTATAGTTCATCTGGTCACCCATCTGGTCCACGAACGGCTTGACGGTGGCGGCGTCCTCGTCGCTCACGCCGACGAAGACCACGCCGCGGTCGGCGAACTTCTTCTGCAGCTCCGTCAAATGCGGAATGCTGACGCGACAGGGCCCGCACCACGTCGCCCAAAATTCCACCACCACAATCTTCCGGCCTTTGGCCTCGGCCAGGTCCACCGGCTTGCCCTTGACCCAGGTCGCGATGTTGAGCGGCGCCGCGGGATCACCAATCTGGGCCGCCGGCAACGTTGCGACGCCGGTCCAAAGGGCCAGCCCGATCCCTGAAGCGAGCAGAGTTTTCATAAATTGGGAACGCATCGGTCAACCTGCCACACGCCACCACTTTCGCGCAATGGCTTCCACATCGGGTGCACCCGCGCTGGCCGGTGCGCCGCTGAAGTAGGCCGATTCGATGGCGTGGATTTCGTCGGTCAACGATTGCCGGTCGGCGGCATCCAGTTTGGCGCCCGCCTCGCGCTGGAGGCGCCGCAGGAAGGCCACGACCGAGAACGGCGTTAGTTCACCGGGCAACGCCAGCCCGGCTGCGGTGGCCGGTGCCGGACGTCGCCGTGCCCGGTAAATGAGCAACGCCAGCCCGCCGAGCACGGTCAGGGCGACGAGCCACCCGACCGTGCGCAAACCGCTGCTTACGCCGCTCGCCAGCACGACACCGGCGGCCGCCTGTGACGGTGTAAGTTCGACCAGGTCGGCGTCCTGATAATGTTTGTAGGCCACGTTGGTCGTCGTGAGGCCTGGCTTGAGCGTGGGGAAATGCAGCGTGACCGTGCCGCGCAAATCCTTCGCTCGCCGGTAAATGAACTGCCAGTTGCGGTCCGCCAGCGCGGCGGGCGCCGGGCCGTCCGTGGCCAGTTCCGTGATCGAAAGGCCGTTGTCGGTGACTTCTGCGTCGAATCCGGCCTGCTGGTAGTCGAACAACTGCGCCGGGCCCGGGATGACGCCCTGGCCCCGGGCGTTGACTTCAATGACGACGCGTCCGTCGCGCCATTCGCGTTCGTCCATGGTGAAGGTGAGCGCGAGTGCGTCACACGGCCGCGGCGCGCCGTCGCTGTCCTTGGCGTCAATCGGGAGCACGGGCGAGCGCACGGGCAGGACCACCTGGCCCGAGGTGTCGCTGAAATCCATGTCGATCTGGATGGACGGAATGCGGTCCACCGCGGCCTCCTTGGCGCGCAGGAGCACGTAAGCCATGGGCGTTTCCTGCCAGCCTTCGCGCGGCAGATCCCGCGCGCGGACGCCGGCGTCGGCGAAGGTGACCGAACTGACCTCGAACGTCTCGTCCAGCGCGGCATGGATGTTCTTGGTGAAGTCATCGCGGTAATTGACCCGGGCGCCCTGCGCCATCATGACCATTGGCATGCCCCGCTGCTGGGTGTTCTGGTTTTGCAGATACTTGGAAAAACCGCCGCTTTCGCGGGCGAGCTGCCGCGTGTGTTCCAGGCTGATGAACAGGCCAAACGGCTGGCCGTGTCCGATGCGCGGGTCGCCATCGACGCGGGTGCGGAGTTGGACTTCATCCAGCAGCTCCTGGTAATTCTTCAACGCCGTCTCTGCGGCCGCGGCGCCGGGGGTGTTTTCCCCGACGACCTGCAGACCCGCGCTGAGGAACCGCTGCCGCATGTTCGCCGGCACCTGTGGCAACAGGCTGGCCAGCATTTCGCCAAACTTTTCCAAATGATCGGCCGCCGCCTCGCCGGGCAGCGCGCGCATCGCATCGCCGATTTGCTTCAAGCCGGGATCGGACCGTGCCGCGGCGTGTGTGAGCTGCGACAGGTCGCTCGCGCCGAGCATGACAAAGAACCACATCTGGTAAGGCTCCAGCGTCCATTGGCTGTGCGCCATCGTCGGCACCTTGGCCGCGTAAATCGCCGCAGCCTGACGGTAACTGGCAAACGCCTCCTCGCGCAGGTCCACGTATTCCGACAGCTTCACCTTCCGTGAAAACTCATATTCCGCCGCATCGAAGAACAACTGCCCGCGCACGATGAACTGCTTCCAATCGGCGTCCTCGGCGCGCAAGCCGCGTTTGACGAGCGTCATGGCGGTGCGATACCCGCGCGCGACCTCGTCCTTGGTTTCCTCCTCGGTGCGTTTGGTGCCGGCGTCCTGCTGGACCTTGGGATCCTGCCACTGTTCGCGCAATTTGCCGCGCATGCCGGTGACGAGCTGCATCAGCTCTTCGCGGTTCATTTGTTCGGGCGGACCAAAGATCGCCTCGATGTCCTCCAGCCGGTAAACCTCCGCGCCGCTGTGGAGCGTCATGAACGCCTGCACCACGAGCGTCGGGTTGATGGGTTCGGGCGACAAGGCGCGCAGCGTTTTCAGCAGCTCCCGCAACTGGCGCACATTCTCGTTCTGACGCAGACGCGTAAGCGGGATGCCGTCCGATTGCGGTGGCCGGGAAATGATGTAGCCCATGGCCCGCATGCGGGCGAGGTTCGGATCCTCCGGCTTGGCGCTGCGCTTCTGCACCCACGCTGTGAGATAGTCCTCGCACAGCGCCTTTTCCTCGCCGGGATGGTCCTTCAAATAGGCCGCGAGGATTTCCGTCGTGTCCGGTTCGCGCGGGTCCATCAAGTTGACTTTGAGCTGCGTGAGCCGGACGCGTTGGGCCAGGCCTTCGTTCAGCCGGCGGACCAGCGCGGCGGGCGGGGCGTTGCTCAGAATGACGTCGGCGTCGAGGGTCTTGGCCTCGTTGCGCTGGCGCGCGTAGTAACTTGGCGGGCGATAGACGAAGGGATTGTTGTTCAGCTCCTCGTCGTCGGCATTGCGTGCCTCGCCGGAACGGTAGGTGGCTTCGGCCTCGTTCAACCAGTTCATGACGAGCAGGTTGGCCGCCTCGGGCAGGGCGCTCTTGCGGCCGGCAAGCACGTCAAGCAGCACGTGTTGCGTGGCGAGGCTTTGCCCGCGCAGGTTCAGGTCGTTGCGCTTCTGCGCCTGCTGGCCGGATTCCCCGAGCGTCAGCATCAGGTCCACCAGAATGGCCGGCTGCATCAGGAAATTTTCCCGGATGAGCTGCTCGGCATCGGCGGGGGGCAGGGCGGGCAGCAATTTGACAAAACGGTCCGACGCCTGCCGGAAAATCCCGCGGTCATTGGTGCCGAAGCGGCTGGTTTGCATCATGAACGCGCACACTTCGGCGGCGCGTTTGAACAACCGCTCGTCCCGCTGCTCGATGCCGGTCTGGGTGAAATGCTCCATCGTCAGCACCAGTGTGAGCGTGTCGGCCTGATCCCAAGCCTCGCGCCGCAACGGCAGGTAGGGCCCGGCGTCGCTGATCCAGCCCACGGCGGACAGCAACTGCGCGGCGAGTTTGCGCCCGTCCGGCGTGCTGCCGCCGAAACCTTTCAAACCATGTTGCAGGCGCGTCAGAAATTCCGCCTTGCCGGTTTTGCCAACGGCCACCTTGACCAACGTGGCGACGTTCGGGAGAAAATCGGCATTCAGGTCGGCCGGTGCGGCGGCGAGAATTGCGTAAAAATCCTCGCTCAACAGCAGGCTGCGCTTGCCGCCGCGGCCGCCGGCGGACGGGCCTTCGTCATCGCTGTTATCCATGACGCCGGGCGGCGTGTTGCCCTGGGCCTGTTGATAAAACTGCTCGGCCGATTGCGAACCGGTGGCGAGCGCATTCAGCAGGCGGCCGTAAATGTTCAAGGCATCGGCGCCGGGCAGCGTCTTCAACACCTCGCCCACGGTCGTCCAGTCGCCGAGCAGCACGGCGAGGCGGAAACGTTCGGCCTCGGACAGTTTTGCAGCGGCCGTTTGCGCCTTGACCGCCTCAAACAACGCCTGCGGTGTGCGATCAAAGTTCAGCTTCGCCAGCGCGCTGGCCAGCGCGTTGGTGCTGACGAACGGGGTGGCATTGGTGGCGGGCACGAGACTCGTCACGCCGGCGGACTCCTCTTCGGCCGGTGCCTCGGCGGCATCGGATGCCAGAACCTGCGCGCGGGCCAAGCTGGCGGCTCCCAACAGCAACACGCAGGCAGCCCAGCCCAAACGGCGGATGAATTTTTCCTTCATAGAATCACCTTCAATGTTAAATCAGTTTCACCTTGTCGCCCGGCGGTTATGAGCCCGGTCCGCCGGGGAAACGCGAGTTGGCCGCGCCGGAGCCCGGTTCGCCCTCGTCGTTTTCACCGATGCCCGGCTGGTTCCCGCGCTGGCCGCGTCGCCGGGCCATTTGTTCGCTCAAGCCCTGGCCGGACAGGGCCTGGCCTTCTTCGGGCAGCGGCCGCGCCATCAATTCGGTCAGGCTCATGCGTTGCAGCCGGACGGCGCTTTCAAGATTGGTTTCCTGCACCTGCGCGTCATTTCTCCGGCCTGCGCTCAAGCTGGACTCCGTCAACAGCCGGTAATTCTGGCGCGCGAGTTCTGCCTCTTCCATCCACAACGCGCGCTGGGCGCCTTCGAGCCGCATGACCCACCCGGCATAATAGTGAATGCGTCCGGCCAGCTCGCGGGCCTCCCGCTGCAAGGCGGCGGGCTGACTCGCGAACGTGCCGTCGGCAAGGATGCGGTCCGCGCCATCAATCGCATCCACTGCGGCGCCCTGCCGATAGCGCATGCGCACCAGGGCGATGTCGAGTTGCAGGCGCGCGGCCGGCGTCTGGCTGCCAATGAGCCCGGCGGCTTCGCGGTAAAAGCCTTCCGCCGTGGCCCAGTCGTGCCGTGCCTCGGCCGCTTCGGCCTGGTGAATCAGCGTGTTCGCCCGGTCGCGGGCCAGCCATTTCTGACCGGGGCCGAAATGCCACACCACGACCGGCAGCGGCAGCAGCAACCAGAGGAGCAGCAGCCAGCGCTTCAAGCGGATGCCTCCAAGCGGGAACGATTTTGCACGGCCGCCGGGCGCGTCGTGGCCACGGTTGGCCGCCATGCGCTGCCGAAGAACTCCAGCAGCACCGGCAGCAGGCAGAGCAGGGCGGCGCTGAACGCGAGGGTGACAATGGCCAGGGTGCGCAGGCTGATTTGAAAACGGTCCGCGCCTTCGTCCGGCGCAATCAAGTGCCGCAGCAGGTCGCTCGGAATCTGCTTCGCATTGCCATCGTGATAATGGCCGCCGAGGCGCCGCGCGAGCTGCAACAGCGTGCCGTTGTCCTGCCGCGATTGATGGCCGTCGAGGAACGTTCCGCCGCGCGTGCTGCCGACGCCCACGATCAGCACGTCCGCCACCGACGACGGCATCCGGTTCAGTCCCGCATCCGGCACGGTGTCGCCGTCCGTGAGCACGAGAAACGTCACCGATTTGCGCGGGAAATCCTTCACGAAGCCGCCGGCCGTGTTCAGCGATTTCAACAGCGATGTCTTGCCGGGCTTGAACGCGATGTGCAGGGGCAGGTTGTCGGCGAAGTTCCAGATCAGTTCGCGGTCGGCGCATTCCTTGACCAGCAGCAGCGCGTCCGAATAGAAGCACGCCATGGTGATGCGCGTTTGATCGTTGTTGGCGCGTTCCATCACGGATTTCAGCAGGGCGGCGGCGCGGTCCCGCCGGGTTTGCGCGCCGTTTTCACCGGCATCGGCGATTTCCATGCTGGGCGAAACATCGAGCAGCACCATCAGATGACGCGTGGCGGCGACATTGCGGTCGTGCGTGCGGCTCGAGCCTTCAAACGCCAGGAGCACGACCAGCGACCACACGAGCACGGCGAACGCCAGCACCCGGAGCGGTGGGACGAGCCTCGTCCACGCGCGCGGTTTTGCCTCCGGACCAAACGCCAGCCGGCCGAGCCGCTGCACGCGCCGGGCGTGGAGCCATTCGGCGAACGTCGCCAGGGCCAGCGCGCCGAACGCGGCCCACGCGGCCAGTTGGATGAATTGTTCCTTCACCATGGCGTGTAACGCAGCCCGAGCAGACCCAGCCCCCACAAGCCGGCGATGACGAGCCCGGCCAGGGCCAGCGGTTGATAATAATCCACCCAGTCGGAGGTGACCTGCTTGAACTTTGCCTTTTGCATCCGGTCAATTTCGTGGAACACGGACGTCAACGTGCCCGGCTCATCGGCCAGAAACACCTTGCCCTGCGTGACGGCGGCAATCGTGTAAATGCCGTCGATCCCGAACCCGGTGGCGCCGCCGATCAAAATGGTGAACACACGAATTTTCGCGTCGGCAAGTTCCTGGGCAATCTGCCGGTCGCGGCCGCCGAAGAAATCCGCGCTGCCGCCGTCGGTGATCAGAATGATGGCACGGTCCCCTTCCTTGGTGCGCACGAGGTGCTGTTCACAGCCGTCGAGCGCCTTGGCGATCATGGTGCCGCCGAACCACGGCAAACGGCGCGCCGGTTCGATGAACGGCAGCGCATTGCGGATTGCGGAAAGCTCCTTGGTCGGCGGGAACCAGTGCAGATATTCGTTGCCGAACACGGTCAGCCCGAAGGCGTCTCCCTGGCGGTATTCGCAGAACTGCCGCGCGGACGCGACGGCTGACTCGAAACGCGTGGAGCTGCCGAAGCGCATCGACATTGAGCCGGACATGTCGAGACAGATGATGATGTTGTTCAGGATGCGTTCGTTCTCGGGGGGCGCCGGGCGACGGGGGCCGGCCAGCACAAGCACGGCCACGGCAAGCAGGAGCGCGGGCAGCGTTTGCATGAGATTCACCAGCCCGCGCAGGGGCCGGCCGTCGCGCTGACGGCCATGGTCAAACGGCAGCACGACCGGCTGTCCGCGGCGCACCCACTGCCAGAAACCCCAGACAATGGGCAGGGCCAGCAACCACAGCACCGCGGGATGATGAAAGCTCATGGCGCCGTTCCTTTCGCCGGTGGCGGAGCGGCCGGTTGCCGATACGGTGCGAGCAGCGCCGTCACTTCGGCGGGCGATGCGCCGCCGCGCTGGTGCAGCCAGTGTTCCAGGGCGCGGAGCAGGATGCCGGCCTCCGTATGCTCGCGGAGCTGGGCCAGCGCGTCGGCCATGCGCTGGTCCGGCAGTTGCAATTTGTCCCGCCAGAAGGCAAGCAGCAGTCGTTCAAGTTGGGCTTTGCCGTCCGGTGAAAGCGTTCCCGCCGCCGCGGCTTCGACCAACGGCCGCAGGCGCTCGGCGAAGGAAGGTGCGGCGACGACGGGCGGCATTTCAACCGGCCCGCGCTTCTTCCGATACGACACCACAAACGCCGCAATGCCGCCGGCCCAGAGAATCCCCAAGGCTGCGAGAAACGCACGGTAGCCGCCGAGAAACGGGAACGGCCGCGGCACGTAGTCGGTCAGTTGCCCGTCATGATCGGCGGGCAGGAGTGAGTGCACCTCGAACTCCACGTTGCTCAATTCATCCGGCTGGCTGCCATCGGAACGCACCATGAAATCAGCGAGCCGATACCGGCCGGGCTCCAGGCCCATGAAGAACAATTCGTAGTGGTGCAGTCCGTTCGTGGCCGGGGTGACGGCGCCAAGGCGCAGAATCATTTCCGTGCGGTCATCGAGCGGGCGCGGCTGGTAATCCGCCCGCGGCAGGTCGAGCGCAACCGGCGTTTCGATGCCGACCGTGCGCGCGGCGTTGGTGGTGTCGGCCGCGGGTGCGCCCGCCGTGAGCCAAACCAAAACCAGCGCGACCAGTCCGAATCCAATCGGGCATCGGCTGCGCGCCTTCCGCAAACCGCCCGGCTTCATCCCATCCTCCTCGTGCCGCCGCGGGATTTCATGAAATGCCGGAGCCGCGGCAGAATCGGCCGGTCGGTTTGCAGCGGTAGGTAATCCACGCCGTCGCGCGACAAGGCGTGCGTTGCGTCCTCGGCGAACCAGCGGCTGCGTCCGTGCGCTACGAAGGCCCGGCCGGTTTCCGCCTCCACCGCCCGGAAGATGCCGCCGCCGGTTTGACCGCGCTCCGCGGGATCTTCGAGGTGCAGAACCATGCAATCATGATCCTGCGCCATGAGCCGGATGGCGGGGATGGCATCGGGATCGTGCAGGTCGCTCAACACGATGAACAGGCAGCGTTGCTCGATCCGCGGAATCAATTCACGCACCCGCCGGCCCAGCGTTGTGCCCTCGACAAAACGGTAATGCCGGAGCTGGTGCATCCATTGCATGACGGCGTTGCGCGCGAGGGTCGGCGTCTGGTGCAGTTCGCGTTCGCCCACGCCCAGCAGGCCGACGGGGTTCATGTGGTCCAGCGCGGCCAGCGCGAGTCCGCCGGCCAGTTGCACGGCCCAGGCGTATTTGCTCAGGTGTTGCGAAGTGATGCACATCGACGCGGACGTGTCCACGAGCAGATAGACCGGCATCTGGCGCGGCGCTTCATATTCCTTGACGTGAAAGCGGCCGGTCCGCCCGGTGACGCGCCAGTCGATGAACTTCACGGGATCACCGGGCTGGTAGAGCCGGGACTGGACATATTCGATGCCCGCGCCGAGGAACGGCGAGCTCTCCTGCCCGTAGCTCAATGCGTCCGCGAGCCGCCGCACGGCCAGTTCGAACTGGCGCGCGTCAAGCGGGTCGTGCGTGAGTTGGGCGGAGTGGCGCATGATAAATTATTTCTCTTTGGCAAAGTCGTAGGTCCAAATCACAAATCTATCAATGTTGAGCTTTTGCTCGCCGGCAGGCACATGAAGAATTTCTCTAGCTTTATCCTCTGCAATTTCTAGTGAACGATTTGTCCACAAGCCCAGCAACTCGATGTCGTAGGGGCGATCAGATGAAGACTGGATGGTCACTGTGACATGGTTTGTATCAGAAAACTTCATCTCACCTTTTGCGCTCATCCAAGGACTGCCTCCAACTGGGCCAACCTGATAACTAAACGTCTCAAGGGAATACTTGTAACTCAAGTTATCCGGCCCGCTGTAATCAAACTGCGGCCTGCCGCGTTCGTTGGAGGCAAGCGTGATTACGGAAGCTTGCTGGGTCGGTATAAAGGTAGAAGTTTTTTGTTCCGACTGTTTAGAACATCCAAGCAACAAAGCAAATGTTGCGCAAAAGCAAAATAGACAGGGGATGATTTTCATCTGGCTAAACCTTGGTCAAAGATGAACGCCAACGGCGTTCCATCATCCAGCCCAGGGTTGGCGCGCAGCGCCTACCCTGGGTCGTCGTTCCAAAATCTCCCCAACCCTGAAAGGGTTGCATCATCGCGTCTCCGAATTTTTCTTCAACCCCTTCAGGGTTGGAAAAAATCTGGGGAACGCAAACCCAGGGTAGCTCGTTCCTCGCAACCCTGGGCTGAAGGCTGGAACGCCTTTGGCGTTCTTCAGAATTCCGCGATGAACATTTATGCTTCATCACCTTCGGCTTCGTTGCACTCACCCCAACTTCTTCAAAATCTCCTCCAGCACTTTCGCCGGTTTCTGGCCTTCGGCGAGGGCTTCGTAGCTCAGGCGGATGCGGTGCAGCACCACGTCCTCGGCGAGCTGGAACAAATCTTCCGGCACGACGTAGTCGCGGCCGACCACAAAGGCGCGGGCGCGGGCCGCTTGCACGATGGCCAGCCCGGCGCGCGGCGAGCAGCCGAGTTCGATGCTCGGATGCGTGCGCGTGAGGCGGACGAATTCCACGCAGTGTTTCATGAACACGTCGCTGACGTGGACTTGCTGCACGGTTTCCATCGCCTTGGTGAGGTCGTCAATGTGGCAGACGGGCTGGCCGGAAATCATGTCGAACGCGGTCTTGGGCATCGCGCCTTGTTCGGTGCGCTTGAGCCCCATCTTGACTTGGCGACGCAACACTTCTTCTTCCTGCTCGGGATTCGGATACGTCAGGCGATGGCAAAGCATGAAGCGGTCGAGCTGCGCTTCGGGCAGTTCAAACGTGCCCGC
>DASTWL010000006.1 GCA_035765895.1 Verrucomicrobiia bacterium
ACCACAAAACCAAACCATCGACGTGAATTCATGATTGCAACGAGCCCTTCTCTGGCCGCGCTGTGGCGGCCGCACCGACCCGGTTTTCACCCTGCCTGGCCCACGGTGAGATTAGGGGAACAAGGCGGAGGAACATTGAACACCCAGTGCCCAACGTTCAAGGAACGATCACCAGGCCGTCTTGGGAAATTCCACATGCGAGTGGACTGTTTTGCTCCCCGCAGGAGCGGATTCACGAGGCCGGGAACACGTCGAAGTCGCGGCCGTATTGCGCGAGATAATGCGCCGAGTAGGCACGCTCGAAGACCAGCACCGGCAGCAGCAACACGGTGCCGACATACGGCAACAGCAGCAGGCAACAACAGCAGCACGTGAGCACCATGACCATCAGCACCAGCGTTCCCACGACCATGCCGATGACGATTTGAAACAACAGATAGAGCAGCAGACGGCCGAAATTGGCCGTGATCAACTGGCGCAACACGCCCCAACCGGTCCAGCAACTGCACCCGCGCACCGTCATGATGGGAACCACAAAGTCGATGGTGAGTTTGGCGATCAGGCCGAAGACCACCGCCAGACCGATCAGGCCCAGCGCGAGGACGACGAGACCGATGATGCCGAGCGGTTCCACGTGGCCATGCGCGAACGTGGCCACTCCCACGACCACCATCAGCACCACGAGCGGGATGAACAGCACGGCCCCCACAAGCCCCAGGACGATGCGAAACAGAAACAGACTGTCCGCCTGGCGCCCGTAACGGGTCCACGGCACCGCCACTTCGGCGCGGTTTTGCGCCACGCAATGGAGGAACATGAATTTGCCGCGGCTGTTCAACCAGGTGAACACCAGCCAAAGCCCGATGCCCAGCACGGCCACAAGCGCCGTCACGGGCAGGATCCAATACAGGTTGTGCAGCACGTAGCTCCACGCGTGTTCCAATTCCGGCCGCAGGCTGCCGCCGTGACCGTGGCCGCCGCCGGAGTTGAAGTTGAAGTTCCCCCCGCCGCGCTCGCCGAGTTGCGCCAGCCACGCGCAGAAGCCGATGACGAACCATTTGCCGAGATCGAAGGGCTGGAACAGAACCCGTTTCACGCGGTCAATCGCCTGTGATACCGGCAGCGTGACGCTGATGTCCGGGGGCGAAGCTGGCAAAGGCTGACCGGGGTTCATGGCTTTGATTACAGTTCACTTTATGAACGAGGCCGGCTCAGGAGAAAGCATAATGTGTGGTCCGTTTTGTAATCCTCCGCCAGCAGAATAAATGCGGTGAATGAGCGCGGTTTAACTGCTGATTTCGGGGCGCAGACGAATTGGAAGTCGCCCGCGCAAACATGGTGCGAGCCCATTCAATCGACGGAGGCCGGTTACGCCAGCAGTTCGCGCTGCCACGCCATCAAGTCGGCAGAGGCCTTGTCCCAATCCCGCGCGAGGTCCCACAAAACCGACCGGCTCGCAATCAGGGTGGGATCGAGATTGAGTTCCCGCGCCCGCAAATCGCGACGCTTTTCCAACTGCGCGCAGCGGCGCTTCTCGGCTTCCGTCGGGCGGCGTCCCTTGCGAACGGGCAGATGCGGCCAGCGTTCGGACGGCAGGGACAGGCCTTGTTTGATCGCGTGCAACAATCCACGCCGGCGGCGCTCGGAAAGATGGCGTGGGAATTTTTCCTCCACGACCGCCCCGTTCACGGCCGCCGCCGCCAGGTCCACCAGCACATCATGGGACAGAATGAAGAACGGCGGCTTGCCGGTCGTGCGGGCTTCAGCTTCGCGCCATTGCCAGATTTCGCGGAGCACCGCAAGCGCCGGCCGGCCCAGCAGCGAACTGCCCTTGATGCGCCAGACCTGGTCCTCGTCCATGGCAACAGTTTGGGTGGCGTCCTTGATGAGGCGGCTGCACCATTCCTCATGCCAGCGCAGACGGCCATTCGCCTCCAGATCACCGCGCAACCGGTCGGCGAGCGGCTTCAGGTGGCGGACGTCGTCCCGGGCATAACGATCCATGCGTTCGGTCAACGGGCGGATGGCCCAGTTTGCCTTTTGCGAGCTTTTCTCGAGCTTGATGCCGAGGAAATCCAAAACGAGGTTGCCGAGCCCAAATTGTTTCACACCCAGCAGCCGCGCCGCGAGCATGGTGTCGAATATGGCGCCGGGAATGAAGGCGTGGTGCTTGTTGAGCAGCCGCAAATCGTAATCGGCCGCGTGCATGATGAGCCGGTGCCCGGAAAGCGCGGTGAACAATGGTTCCAAGTCGAGCGTTGCCAAGGGATCCACCAATTCGTCACCGGCGGCCGTGCAGAATTGCATCAGGCAGAGTCGCTCGGGATAGGCATGAAGGCTGTCCGCCTCCGTGTCCAAGGCAATCCAGTCAGCCGTCCGGAGGAGGGGCAGGTATTCGTTAAGTTTGGCGACGGTGTTAATCACTGAAAGTCCTCAATTCAAACGGCATTGGCGCAGGGAGAAAAGTTTTAAGTCACCCATGGCGCAGGAAACTTGATTGCCCAGTTGCCCGCCCAATATCTTCAAGGAATGAACCTTATCGAAACCTTTCGGGAATGCGCGCGCCAAAGTCGCGATTTGCCGGCGGTTTTTTGGGGTGAACGGGCCTATTCCTATAACGAAATCGATAATGGCGCCCAAGGCCTGACCCGGCGGTTGGTAATCGAATGGGCCGTCCGGCCGGGAGATCGCGTCGGGCTTTGGCTGAAGAATTGCCCGGAATTCGTGATCGCAGTGTTTGGCGTGCTGGGCGCAGGCGCCATCTTGGTTCCCATCAACAACTTCCTGAAGCCGGACGAGGTGGCTTACATCTTGGACGATGCGGGCATCGAGGTGCTGCTTACGGACGAGGAGTTGGGTGCACATGAAGCCGCCATCAAACATCGCCGGCCCTCGCTCAAAGTGCTCCGCTTGAACTCCTTGGAGTCTTGCCAAGCCTCTGCACCGGCGCCGCCGATAGTGATG
This sequence comes from Verrucomicrobiia bacterium, assembly GCA_035765895.1. Taxonomy (NCBI): domain Bacteria; kingdom Pseudomonadati; phylum Verrucomicrobiota; class Verrucomicrobiia; species Verrucomicrobiia bacterium. Next base: position 2,965 of record DASTWL010000006.1, read on the forward strand.
CCGAGAGCGCCCCAAGAACCGGCGGTGATCATTTACACTTCGGGCACAACCGGCCACCCGAAAGGCGCCGTCCTCACGCACGCCAATCTGCTCCACAATGTTGAAAGCTGCCGGCAGGTGCTGGCTGCCAATGCGCAGGACCGGATGGTCGTCATCCTGCCGCTGTTCCACAGTTACATGCTCTGCGTGGGCCTGCTGCTCCCGCTGCTGAGTGGCGGCAGCATGATTCTGATCAAGTCGCTGCATCCGCTGAAGAGCTTGCTGCACGAAATTCAGCTCCACCGGGGCACGATTTTGCCGGCGATCCCGCAGTTTTACCGGAGTTTGATGAGCCTGCCGACGCTGCCGGAGTTGCCGTTGCGTTTGTGCATCAGCGGCGCGGCGCCGTTGCCGTTGCAATTTCTCCACGAATTTGAGGCAAAATTCGGCATCCCGCTCATTGAGGGCTACGGCTTGAGCGAGGCCAGCCCGGTGGTTGCCAAGAACCCACTTAACGGCCAGCGCAAACCGGGCTCCATCGGACTGCCCATTCCCCATGTAGAAATGAGCGTGCAGGATACGTCGGGAAACTGCCTGGCAGCGGGCGAAGTGGGCGAAATTTGCGTCCGCGGCGGCAATGTCATGCTGGGCTATTGGAGGCAACCTGAGGAAACGGCCAAGGTCATGCGGGGGCGGTGGTTGTTGACCGGTGACATGGGCTACCACGACGCCGAGGGGTATTACTACATTACCGACCGCAAAAAAGACATGCTGCTCGTCAACGGGATGAATGTTTATCCGCGCGAAATCGAGGAGGTTCTCTACCAGGTAGCCGGCATTCGCGAGGCGGCGGTCGTCGGCCTGCCGGATCCCAAACGCGGCGAACAGCCGGTGGCTTTTGTGGCGGCGGAAGGGCCGGCCGGGCTGGACGAGCAGCGCATTCTCCACTTCGCCCGCGAACGATTGGCGGATTACAAAGTGCCGCGCCGGATAGTCTTTGTGCCTGCCTTGCCCCGCAATGCCACCGGGAAAATCCTGAAAACCACCCTTCGTGAATGGGCCCGTTCGCCACATTCCCGCCCATAAAGCTCCGCCAGTCGATCTCGTGACCAACCCGTCATCTTGGCGCACAACCGATTGAATTCCAATGCTTATTGCCAATTTAAGCGACGGTTAACCTGGATTCCGGGTTGCGCCCCCCTATTCCACCAACTAGGATGATTGGCATGGCCACGGGCGCATGAAGCGCACCAGGACAAAATTTCTATGGCAGAAGGATATTGCGTAAAGTGTAAAGCCAAGAAGGAGATTGCCGAGGCAGTGGAAGAGACGATGAAGAACGGTCGCAAGGCAATCAAAGGCAAGTGCCCCACGTGCGGCACCGTCATGTTCAAGATTCTTGGTGGCAAGGCAGCGCCCGCCGCTGCTCCGGAGCCTACCTCACCCGCGTCGCAGACTCCGCCTGCCTGAAATGTCGTCCCAGCTCGCATACGTCATTGTCACTCCCCATTCCCTTTTGAAATCCCGCACGGGCGGCATCATCAGCCGCCTGATTGCGAGAACAGGGCTCGAACTGGTGGCCGCCCGCATGTTCGCGCCCGGGAATGAACTCGTCCGCCAATTCGCCGAAGCCACGGCGGCGGCCAACGATCCAAGCGACCGCCGGATCCAAGAGTTGATCCACGATTACATCCTGACGAACCTGGCCCCCGATCCGCAAACGGGCCGGCGCCACAGGGCGATGATGCTGCTGTTCAAAGGCGAGGACGCCGTCCGCAAGGTGCTCTCCGTAGCTGGCCACATCACCCCGGGACGTTCCGGCGGCGAGACCGTTCGGGACACCTTTGGCGATTTGATTCTCGGCCCAACGGGCGAGGTGAAGCATTTCGAACCGGCCATCTTGGTCGCCCCGAACACGCTCGACGCCGAAAAGAAACTCAAACTCTGGGCGAGGCATTCGGACACCGACGGCGGCCTGCTGGAAAACGTCGTCGTCCACGCCACTGACCATCCCACGCAGCGGACGCTCGTGTTAATCAAGCCGGAAAACTTCCGGTTTCCGACCGGCCGGCCGGGCAACATGATTGATTTCTTTTCCCGCACCGGCCTGTTCATCGTCGCCATCAAAGTCCACCGCATGAGCGTGGCGCAGGCGATGGAATTCTACGGCCCGGTCCGGGAAGTGTTGCGCACCAAGCTCAAGGACGCCGTGGCCGCCCGCGCGAAGCCCCATCTGGAGCGGGAATTTGGTTTTGTCCTGCCGCCCGACATCGAGGCGAAACTCGGGGAACTGCTCTGCCCCACCTACGGCGACCATCATTTTGGGAACATCATCCGCTTCATGGCCGGACGTTCGCCGGCGGAATGCCCGCCGGAGCTGCTCCAGCAGCCCGGGACGGAAAAATGCATCGCCCTCGTTTACGAAGGCGTTGAGGCCGTGCGCAAGATTCGCGAAGTGCTCGGGCCCACCGATCCCTCGAAAGCGCCGCCCGGTTCCATTCGCCGGGAATTCGGCCAGACCATGATGATCAACGCCGCTCACGCCAGCGACTCGCCGGAGAACGCCCAGCGCGAAATGGGCATCATCAACATCGGCGAAAACAACTTCCGCGCCATCGTAGAGGAGTTTTACGGGGCGGTGTAAGACGGCTCGTTTCTATTGCGGGCCCTTTACCTGGTAAAACTGCATGGCGTTCGTCGCTGCCGGGTCAGTTGCCCGCACCACTCCGCCAGTGCTTGGAAATGTCCCAAGCGTCTGCCAAGCCACCGGTGGCACCAAGTTTGTCGTCCGCTCCACCACATACGTTATCCCCGGCTGTCCTGTGAATTGCAGCGAAAACGTGCCCTCGCCCTCATTCGTGAGAGAGATTTCTGGCGAGGTCAGGGGGACTACATCCAGCAGCAGGTTGGTTGCGACGCCAGCCGGATGGTCGGCATTGAACGCAGCAAACTTGACGGCGTAATTTCCGGCATTGGTCCAAACGTGGGCGACGTCCAACAAACTGGCGTTGGTCAGCCCTGAACCATCGCCATAATCCCACACGACCCGGCTGGCTCGACCCGATACGTTTCCGTGCAGTGGCAGCACGCCCCGCACGGCAACGTATGGCCATGGTGCGTTCACCGTCACGGTCAGCGGGCCGGTGATGGAACCTTCAACCGCTTCGTCACATCCCAACGCAGGCGGATTTCCCCACGGTTCGCCATCAATGTCATGGTAGCCGGCGCCTCCAAAATTCGTGCCCAAGGCAAGGCACGGAGAGGTAAGTGCCACATGCTCCCAATCCAACAATTGTGGATTGTTGGTGATGCAATTTGGCAAGTTACCGCGGGTCGAACATCCGTAGTAGAAGCCGGCCGAACCTCCCACGTCAGTAAACGGCCAGTTGGTGGCGCTTCGGTTGAAATAGCAGATGCAATTCCACGCTTCGCCAAACTGAATGCCGCCAACTGCTCCCACCGTGGCAATGTTGCTGACCACCGTGGATTGGAAAAGCGATGCAAAGTGGGCGCCCGCACCATCCTGCGCCGTGTTAAGGGCCACCGCACAACCAATCAACAGCGGATGGCGGTCGCCACCAGCAGCCCCGCCACCATAACGGTTGGCCGTGTTGCCCATGATCTCGCACCCACGGGCGACACCGGCAAAGACGCCGGCACCATCGGTCGCCAAATTACTTTGAACCCGACAGGCCTCCAGGAAGGCGGCCGCTGCGCCCCCGCCGTTGGAACGCGAGGCATTACCTGAAATTTGGCAATGCCACAACCGGCCCTGGTAAACGCCTCCCCCCATTCCGCCAGCCACACAATTCGACACGACACAATTGATCACATTTTTCCGCAACCCCAGTCCAGCAGCCCAAATTCCGCCACCGTTGGTCCAGGCAGAACCATTGCGCAATGTAAAGCCTCCCAGCGTGGCTTCCTCCGCCAGCCATGCGCACCGAATCGAGGCGATGCCGTTGGTGTTTTCCGCATCCCAGGCCCCTTCAATGATAGTCCACTCCGGACCATTCATGCTCATGACCGTGACGGCTTTGTCCACGACCACCCGGTTGGTTTCATCACCTGAGATGAAACGCCCGCCCTGCTGGTAAATGCCATTGGTCACCAGCACGACAGTGCTTTCCCCGGCAGCATCAATGGCATCTTGAATGGTTGCCGCAGCATTGTCCCAGCTTGCGAAGGGCGGGGCTGGATTGGGACTGGCGGTATTTACGCACGCAACACTGACCTGAACCACCGCGCTGGTCAGCATGCCGGTCGCATTGCTGACGATGACCTGATAGGCACCCGCATCTGTCACGTTGAAATTGCTGATGACCAGGCCTGGTGAATTGACGTTGCCGTGGTGGCTGTCATTGCTGACCGGCAAACCGTCCTTCATCCACCAGCACACCGGACTCGTGCCAGCCAGTTCCACGGACATCAATGCTGCACCAGGCGTTGTATCGGGCTCGATTCGTGGGGCCGCGATCAACTGCAACGGTGATGGGGGCGCATCACACCCAATGGGCGGGCTGTTCCCCAGTGGTTGGCCATCAATGTCCGTGATTTCACTCCCCACGTTCACTCCGCGGTCGAAGCAAGGCGAGTTGTCCGCCAAATGCGCCCCGTCACTCAAAAGATTCGGGTAAAGCTGGAGGGCTGATGTGCTGCTTTCACCAGGTTGCAGGCAGCCTGAAACGAAATTGGCGCTGTTCAGGCCGCCGCTGGCGTTGGTGTTGAACCACAAAATGCAGTTGGTGCTCATTCCGGGGGAGAGGAGAGCCGCGCCATTTTGCACAAAGGTGCAATTCACATTGATGGATCCACTGGAACCGTAAGGCGCATTACCCTGGAAGCAGCTTCCCCACCCCACGCCCGACACCAATCCGCTTCCGAGGTTGTTCCGGATGCGCGTGCTGAACAATCTGGCCGCGTAAGCTCCTCCTCCGGACGTGGCCGCATTAGTTGCCAAAAGGCAGGACACCGCCGTGCCGCCATGAAGACCGCCACCGTTGCCCGCACTGTTGAGCGTCACCGTGCAGTTGCGCAAGGACGACTGATATGCCCCACCACCGTTGTTTGCCGAATTGGCCGTCAACACGCACGTTTCGAATGACGCGAAGGCGCCACCGCCGCCGCTGCCCGCGGCGTTCCCAACCAGCAGGCAATCCCGGAGCCGACCTCCATAGGCACCACCCCCCGCGGCCAAGGCCCGGTTGTTGGTAAAAACACAATTGACGACTGATTCATGCAGGCCCACGCCAAGACTGACGGCGCCGGCGCCGTTTGACGCCGAACCGTCCCGCAGCGTAAAGCCACTGATGGCTGCATTCGGACCAACGCTGACAGGTCGAATGGAGGCTGGGCCGTTGGTGGTTGCCGGATCCCAGGCACCCCGGATTTCAGTGGGCATTGGACCATTCAGGCTCAAGACCAAAACCATCTTGTCCAAAACCACCCGGTTCGTCATGTCACCGGAAACGAAACGCCCGCCGTTTGCGTAGATACCGTTGGTCACCAAAACAACCCCGCCGTTGCCGACCGTGTCCACGGCATCCTGAATGGTGCTGGCCGCCGCATTCCAGTCTGCATAAGGCACGGCTGCGTTTGTTGAACCGGCATCCACACACGCGACGGAAATTTGAACCAAAGCGCTCGTCACAACTCCAAAAACGTTGCTGGCCATGACTTGATACTCCCCCGCATCGGCAACGTTGAAGTGATGCACGGTCAGACTCGCCGTATGCGCCGTGTCGTAATGCCCGTCGTCGTCAATGGAAACCCCATCCTTCAGCCACCAACAATGGACCGCTCCTCCGGCCAATTCTGACAGGATGGCGACTTCGCCGTTCGCCTTTCCGGGCACCGGATGCGGCTGTGTCACGAGCAACGGCGGCGCCGCCCACTCGTCACAGCCAATGGACGGCGGGTTGCCCCAGGCTTGTCCGTCAATGTCGAAACCCGTCACCCCCAGATTAGTCCCCGCTCCAATGCAGGGAGACACGGATTGCAAATGCAAACCGTCGCTGAACAACTTGGGATCCGAGACAATGACGTTGCGGCCACCCGGCGCGGCCTGATCCGAGCAGCAATTTGTAAGTGACGTGGAACTGAAATTCGGTCCGCTGCTCTTCGCGGCGTTGAAATAGAGCAAACAATTCAAAGCTGCCCCGCCCGTAATGCCGCCGCCTGTCGCCGCCACGTTGCCGACGAATGTGCAGTTGCGAACGAGGGCACCTGCTGAAAAAAACGCCCCGCCGCCGGCGCCAACCGCTTGATTGAAGGCGAGGAAGCAATTGGTAAGCCCCGCATTAAAGGCGCCGCCGCCGCCGTTGCTGCTGGTATTGCTCACGACCCGGCAGCCCATGAGACCGCCCAAGTAGGCCCCGCCACCACCATTCCCGGCAGTGTTGTTCGTCAGCACGCAGGTCAACAAAGTCGCCTGATATGCAGCGCCGCCAAACGTCCTGGCAACATTCGCAGAAAAGGTGCAATTGGAGGCGACGAAAGCTCCCGAAGTGCAATAAATCCCCCCGCCAGAAGCTCCTTGGTTGCCGGTAACGGAAGAATCAAAAACATTCGCATTGTTCAAGCCTCCGCCCGTTCCGGAAATGTTGCCGACAATTTGCGACTTACGGACCGTGCCCTGGTAAACTCCGCCGCCCCCGCCAGACGCGGTGTTGCCGACGATGATGCAGTTGGTCACCACAGCATCGACACCGTTGCAAAAGGCGCCGCCGCCAACCCCGTTGGGTGAACCGGTGGCCGCTGAGGTCGCCCCATTCGTGAGTGTGAAACCGGCAAGCACCGCGCCGTTGGTCAACCAAACGCACCGGATCGCGGTCGGCCCGTTGTAGGCGGGCTTTGGCAGTTGAAATCCCTGAATTACGGTGGCCTCTGGGCCATTGATGCTCCGCACCGTGATGGCCTTGCTGACAACAACACGGTTGGTGAGCAAGCTGCCCGGCACCGGCCTGCCCCCCGCCGCATAAACCCCGTTGGTCACCCAAACCGTGTCACCCGCGGAGGCAACATCAATGGCGTCCTGGATGTTGGTCGCCGCGTCTGCCCAGTTTGCGAATGGCGGCACACCGCCGCCGTCGAGGGAAACATAATGTTCGGCCGCATTTGAACGCGCCGCAGCAATGAGCGACAGGGTGACAACGCAGCCGATCCACCCATGAACGAATCGGACGTGCAGAAAACGCCAATACATCAATATCTGCATGAGGTTCCTCCTGTTGGTGTAACGCTGCCTTTGTCTCACAGTAGCGAGAGGGTTTCAACCCTCAATCTGAGACATTTTACAGTGGCTCAATCCTCCACTGCATCGTCGAAAAACCGCGAACACTACTCCCACCACGCTGCGGGCTGCTGCAAGCATTGGAGCAGCCGGGCGTCGGCCGCCGGGAATTGGAAGCGGGACAGTTCCTCGCGCGTCACCCAGCGGACCGCCGCACATTCCAAGGGGCGAGGTTCGCGCGCCAGCCAGCGGCAACGGTGGAAGCGCAGGTGGACCGTCTTTTCGGGATAGGCGTGCGTGAGGGATTCGACGAGTTCAAGAACTTCCACATCGCATCCCAGTTCCTCGCGCAGTTCGCGCCGCAGACAGGCTTCAAACGTTTCACCCGGCTCGCGCTTGCCCCCGGGAAACTCCCACAAACCGCCCAGGTGCGCGTCCGGGTGCCGTTGGGTGATGAGCAGTTTCCCGTCCCGGAAGATGAGCCCGGCGGCGACTTCAATGATCCGTCGATGCTCCCCGGAGCCGGCAGCCGGGAGGGCGGACGGATCGGATTCAGATGCAGAATTCATCCCCACCCGAAAGCACCTAACGCCCCACGCTCTTGTAAATCCATCCGAGTTGTTCCATTTCCTGCGGGTCGAACAAATTCCGGCCGTCGAACAGAATCGGATGCGTCATTCCCTTGCGGGCGCGGGCCAGGTCTAGCTTTTTGAATTCATCCCACTCGGTGGCCACCACCAGCGCATCGCAGCCCTCAGCAACGGCGTTCATGTCCTCGACGTATTCCACGTCCTTCAGCAAGGCGCGCGCCTTCTCCATCGCCTTCGGATCGTGCACGCGCAGCGAGGCGCCCTCCTTCTGCAGGCGATGACAGAGGTCGATGGCCGGTGACATCCGGACATCGTCGGTGTTCTGCTTGAACGCCAGGCCAAGCACGCCGATTTTTTTGTCCTTCAGCACCCACAACGTGTCGGTGATTTTCTTGATGAAGCGGTCCATCTGCAACGCGTTGATCTTTTGCACCTCGCGGAGCAGGCCAAAGTCGTAACCCACCTGCTGCGAGATGGCGATGAACGCGCTGAGATCCTTGGGAAAACAACTGCCGCCAAAACCCAGGCCCGCGTTGAGGAACCGCCGGCCGATGCGTTCATCCATGCCCATGCCGTTGGCCACTTCCTGCACGTTCGCACCGGTGGCCTCACACACGACGGAGACGGCATTGATGTAGGAGATTTTCAGAGCCAGAAACGAGTTGGACGCATGCTTGATGAGCTCGGCGGAATTGATGTCCGTGATGATGATGGGCGCGTTGAACGGCTGGTAAATTTCCTTCATGGCCGGCACCGGCCGCTGCGAGGCCACGCCGACCACGATCCGGTCCGGATGCATCAAATCATCGACGGCAAACCCTTCGCGCAGGAACTCGGGATTGCTGACCACGTCGAATTCGACCCGGGCCTTGCTGTAACGCTTGATGGTTTCCGCCACCTTCTCACCCGTCTTCACCGGGACCGTGCTCTTGTCCACGATGATCTTGTAGCTGGCCATCGCGGCCGCAATGTCGCGGGCGACATGCTCGATGAAACTGAGGTCCACGTTGCCGTCCGGAAGCGGCGGCGTCGGCACCGCGATGAAAATGACGTCGGACCGGGCCACGCCGTCAGCGGTGCTGCTGGTAAACTGCAACCGGCCGGCCGCGACGTTCTTTCTGACCAGTTCTTCCAAACCCGGCTCGTAGATGGGAATGCCGCCCGCCTGCAACAGCCGCACCTTGGCCTCGTCATTGTCCACGCAGGTCACCGTGTGCCCGACCTCGGCGAAGCACGTTCCCGTTACCAGCCCGACATATCCCGTTCCGATGATTGCGATTTTCATGATGCTGCCCCGGCCAACTTCGGTTGCTCAAACCAGCGGAAGATGTCTCCCTGGAAACCCGCCGCCTGCCTATTTTGCCGGCGTAATGGCCGGCGCCACGGGCGCCGCAGCGGCCGGACTCGGACGGAGTTTGGGGTTCGCCTTGAACAGCTCGTTCAACTGGTTCATCGCCTCCGAGCCGTAGGTGTTTTGCGGATCGTGCGCCAGATCCATGTAGAGGTCGCGGGCCTGCTCCAGCTTGCCGCCGGCCTGATAAAGCTGGGCGAGCGAGTATTTGGCCGGCGTGACGACATTGGCGCTCGCAAACCGGTCCACGATTTCCTTGAACGCCGGGAGCGCTTCGTTCGTCTTGCCCTGCGCCAGCAGGCACACGGCGATGCCGTATTTGGCCTGCGCGGTCAACGCGCTGCCGTCGTATTCGGTCAGAAATTTTTGAAACGACGCCTGCGCGTCGGCGATCTTGCCATCCACAAACTGATCGCCCGCCGCCGTCAGCAGCGCCCGGGCGCCGGCTTCCGTGCCGCTGGTTTCCGCCGCGACCTTCAACCAGTCGGCCGCCTTTACGTTGCCCTGCGCGGCGGAGAGCGTCATGGCGGAAACGGCTTCACCGGCTGCGATTTCCTTCTGGTGGTTCCGCCACAGCACGAAGGCGACGATGATGCCCACCACCGTGAGGATGACCGCCGAGGAAATGATCTGCCTGCGGTTCTTTTCCAGCCAGCCCAGCACGGCATACAGTTGTCCCGATTGCGAAATGTCAGATTGCATAATGCCCGCGCAGTCTTCGTTTCAACGGCCAAAATCGCAAGACAGAAATCCGTTGAATACGGTGGTTCCTTAATAATTTGTCGCGGAATGAGGGGCCCGGCCACCCCTGGGAAGGACTGGCGATTGGGCGAATAATGCTGCGGGCGGGCGCCGGGAAGAGTAGTCTGGCGGCGCCATGGAAAAGCTCTTCCGGTTGCAGGAGCGCGGCAGCACGGTGCGAACCGAAATCCTCGGCGGCGCGACCACCTTCATCACGATGGCCTACATCATCGTGGTCAACCCGGCGATCCTCAGTTTTGCCGGCATCCCCGCGGGGCCAAGCACCGTGGCCACGATTCTCACCGCCGTGGTGGGCTGCACTTTGATGGGACTGCTGGCCAACCGGCCCATTGCCGTGGCGCCTTACATGGGCGAAAACGCCTTCATCGCCTTTGGGCTGGCCGCCCTGGGCATTGGCTGGCAACAGCGGCTGGGCGCGGTGTTTGTCAGCGGACTCGGCTTCCTGCTCATCACCGTGCTGGGCGTGCGCGCATGGCTGGCGGCGTCGGTGTCGCCCAGCTTGAAACACAGTTTCGCGGTCGGCATCGGCTTGTTTCTCGCCTTCATCGGCCTCTACGAAACCGGCATTGTCACCAGCTTCGTAACCGGTCTCCCGGCGGCAACCCTGCCGCTTGGCCCGGCCGGAATGTTGCGGGCGCCGGACGTGCCCGTCAAAATCGGCAACCTGCGCGATCCGCAGGTGTTGCTGGCCATCGGCGGTTTTTTGCTGATGGCGATCCTGATGATCCGCCGGGTGCGGGGCGCGGTGCTGCTGGGCATGGTGGCGACGGCGGTGACCGGCTGCCTGCTGGGGCTGGGCAAGGCGCCGGAACACTGGCTGGCCCTGCCCTTTGCGGGGGAATACGCCCTGCAGCCCATCGCGTTCAAGCTGGACATCGCGGGCGTCTTTCAAATGAGCTTTTTGCCCGTGCTGCTGACGCTCTTTCTCATGAGCTTTCTGGACACGCTCGGCACGCTGGTGGGCGTGGGCGCCGCGGGTGGCATGCTCGACGAAAAAGGAAATTTCCCAGAGATCCACAAGCCCATGTTGGTGGACGCCCTGACCTGCCTGTTCAGCGGCCTCGTGGGCACGTCCACGAGCGGCGCCTACATCGAATCGGCCACCGGCATTCGCGATGGCGCCCGCACCGGGCTGGCCGCCCTGACCACCGCCGCCCTGTTCGCCGTTTCACTCTTCTTCATCCCGGCGGTCGCTCCGTTGCAACAGTTGCGCTTCGCGTATGGTCCGGCGTTGATTGCGGTCGGCGTCCTCATGTTCAGTTCGGTGCGCAAAATCGATTTTGACGACCTCACCGAACTGGTGCCGGCGCTGGTCACGATTGGCATGATGCTGTTCACCTACAACATCGCCAACGGGCTGACGGCGGGGCTGGCCATCTATCCCCTCCTCAAAGCCGCCACCGGACGCGGGCGTGAATTGAATGCCGGCGCCATGGTGTTGGGCGCGCTGTGCCTGGTTTACTTTCTCTTCGGCCTGCCCCACTGAGCGCCCTTTGAGGCGGCGCGCGGCCCGCGAGCCGGCCCGGTTCAATGGCTCAGTATGCGGAAAAAGGCGGCGTTGTTCGTGGGCAGCACCAGCAGGTTCGACCCGCCCAGATCGCTCGCGATGGTTTGCCAGTTCGTGCCGCTCAAGTTGGTTGACATCTGCACCTCATAGGGACCGAGGCCGCCGGACCAGTTCAACCACAGGTTGGTGCCCTGCACCGTCAGGCCGGCGCCAAGCTCCGGCACCGGCATCACGGCCACCGTCAGCGTTGCAGTGGCGGTCAAGCCGCCGCCATCCGCCACGCTGACGACAAAACTGTTGGTTCCCAGCTGGGCTTCGGGCGGCAGACCGGAAAGCGAACCGTCCGGGGCAATCGCAAGCCAGGCCGGTCCGCTCAGTTTTGCGAAGGTAAGCGTGTCCGTGGGATTCGGGTCGGAGGCCTGACCGGCGATGCTGTTCGAATATGCGCGTCCGGCAAATGCCCCCGGCACGGCAAACGGATCGGCGGCAAAGCCGGGCGCGCCGTTCACATAGATCAACATCGTGGCCGTGTTGGAAGCTCCCGCCCCATCGCGGGTGCTGACGAGAAACACGTTGGTGTTCGCGTCGTTGTTGGCGGGCGTGCCCGAAAGGAAGCCGTTGGCCCCAATCGCCAGCCACGGCGGGCCGCTCAGTTTGGAGAAGGTCATCGCGTCGCCGTTCGGGTCGCTGGCGTTGGTGGTCAGCGTGCCCGCATACGCCTGCCCGGCATTCGCACGGCCCTGGAAAAACGGATTGCTCGCGAACTGGGGCGCGCGGTTGGAGGCGGCCGCAAAGTGCGCCTGCACCTGCGCCGGACTCAAAGCGTAATCGTAGATGGCCACCTCCTCCATTAGCCCGACAAACTGGAAATTGTAGCTCGTTCCGGCGCCGGACTGCCGGGAGCCGATGGTGACCGGATTGGTTGAACTCAGCAAACCGCTGTTTGCAGCGATGGTCGCGCTGGCATTGGCTGCGCCGTCTACATACAGGATGACGTTGCCGTTGGCCTGGTCACACACGCCGACAAGATGATGCCACTGGCCATTGGGAGTCACGCTTCCGCCGGCCACATGCGCGCCACCGGTCCGGTCGCGCACAAAGAATCGGAACGCGTGGCTGCCCGCGCCGCAATCCAGGTTGAACTGCTCGCCGCCGCTGCCATAGCCCTTCGAAATCAAGCCGGCATCCGACGACTGCGCGTTGCCGTTCACCCACGCCTCGACGGAGAACGCGGCGTTGCTGGTGGTGGCGAAGTCGATCGGTATGCCGCTCACGTAACAGTTGACCGACGACAACGCGCCAAAGCGCGCCGCCTTGTGCGTGTCCACCAGGCCATTGCCGGGCTGCCCCAGCAGGGTGTTGAGATAGCTGCCGTTGTTGCCGGCAATGTAATCGTGCGCCACCGAGCCGCTGGTCTCGTCAAGCCGCCAGTAGCCCACGGGGTAATCGGCCAGCACGTTCACCGCCGCGGGATAGCCGGGCGCCAGCACGGACAGCGTGACGACGCTGCTCGTTGCGACGCCGTAGGCATTGCTCACCAGCACCGAGTAGGCGCCGGCCTGATTCAGTTGCACGTTGTTCAGGGCGTAGGTGGACCCGCTGGCACCGCCCAACGGTGAATTGTTGAACCGCCAGAAGTAGTAAACCGGCAGGGCGGCATTCGCGCCAACGGCGAAGCTGATGTTGCGGCCGGTGAACAACGACACGCTGGCCGGACTGGGTTGCTGCACAATCTGCGGCGCCCGGAACACCGTCACGCTCGCCACCGTGCTCGTGGCGGCGCTCAGACTGTTGCTCACCACCGCGAAGTAAGTGCCGGCGTCGTTGGTGGTCACGGGATTGAAGGTGAGACTGGCCGCGGTTTTCCCGTTGAGTTTGACCGCCGCCCCCGGCGCGCCCTGATACCACTGATAGGCCAGATTCGGCGCGCCCATGGCCGTGACGCTCAACGTGACCGGGCTGGCGGGGAGATTGTTCGTCACGGGCTGCGGCTGCCGGGTGATGACGACCTCCGGCGGCATGTCCACGCCGCTCACCGCAAATATACCGGCATCCTGGTTGCCGCC
>DASTWL010000007.1 GCA_035765895.1 Verrucomicrobiia bacterium
GAGGAAAAAATTCTCCCCATCGTCCTGCGCCACGCCATCACCGGCGTCGCGCACATCAACTCGGAAGATCATCTCCTGGACAATCCGCTGGCGCTGGCCATGTTGATTGACGTGTTCTCCGAACGCGGCTACCACGCGGCCGTGGACATCCACCGAATCGAAATCCCGGACCGGATCGATATCCAAACCGGCGCCGTGACCTGCCGCATCAAGAAAGTCTTCCGCATCGAAATCCGCTTTCAAGGCTCCGAAATTCGGCACGGGTGAGGGCGAGCGTCAAACCCTCTGCTCAATGGAATCGTCCGTGAGCCAGACTACTTCACCGAAGCGACCGCTGCTGCGCACCCTGCTGATCCTCGGCCGGGTGTCGAATCTTCCCACGGTGTGGTCAAATTGCCTCGCGGGCTGGCTGCTGGCCGGGGGCGGGGCCTGCTCGCGGTTCGCCGTGCTCGGCGGCGGCGCAAGCCTGCTCTACCTCGGCGGCATGTTCCTGAACGACGCCTGCGACGTCCGCTTCGATACCGCGCATCGCCAGGAACGCCCCATTCCCTCCGGGGCCATCCCAGCCCGCGCAGTCTGGTTGTGCAGCGCCGTGCTGTTGCTCGGCGGCGGCGTGTTGCTGGCCTTGCTCGGCCTGACGACGGCGCTCGTCACGCTCGGCCTCGTGCTATGCATCGCCATGTATGATCTGGTCCACAAGCGGACCGTGCTCGCGCCGTTGCTGATGGCGGGCTGCCGCTTCCTGCTCTATCTCGTGGCCGGCTCCGCCGCGCTGGGCGGCATCAATGCGAAACCGCTTTGGTGCGCCGGGGCGTTGGCGGCTTACATCGTGGGGCTGAGTTTCATCGCGCGGAAGGAATCGGACCGCGGCTGTCCCCAGCCGCAGCGCGCGGACGAAGCCGAGAGCCTTGCGAACAACCAGCGCTGCCTTGCATCCGAAGGCGCTGCGGCTGAGGACAGCCGCGCTCCAAACCTCATACACCTCAACCTGCTCATGTTGCCGTTGTTCATTGCGCCGCTCATCACGGGGCATCTCCACGTCACGCCGGAGAACAATGTGACCCTGGGCCTGGCCGGCGTCGGCTACGTGGGCTGGGTGATCTGGTCGTTATGGCACATGATCAAAGGCGGCCCCCCCGCCATTGGCCGCACCGTTTCCGCATTGCTCGCGGGAATCGTTTTGGTTGATATGCTCGCCGTGCAGGGCGGCGGCGGCATGATGCCTCTGGCATTTCTCGCGTTGTTCGCCAGTGCCTTGATTTTGCAACGGACGATTCCAGCCACATGAGCGGTGACACAGAGAGTCTTGGCGAATCGCAACGCTCCGGCGCGACCGGGGCCGCTGCGGCTGGGGACAACCGCGCTCCGGGCGACAGCATCCGCGCCACGATCACCGTGAGTCATGAACATCAGGTTCATTTCACCCACGGCGCGTTTCGCGTGGACAATCCCCTGCTCGCCGCAGTGCTCGGCTCCCAGCCGTCGAACCGCATCCCGCGCGTGCTGGTGGTGCTGGATGAAAACATCGCTGCCGCGCAACCGGCGCTCGTCCCCGCCATCCGCGACTACTTCGCCGCGCGCAAGGCCCACTTCGAGCTCGTCGCCGATCTGCTGCTCCTCCCCGGCGGCGAGACGGCGAAGAATTCCGAGACGGCGGTGAAGCGCATCTACGGCGCGGTCGAGCAATCCGGTCTGTGCCGTCATTGTTACATCCTCGGCATCGGCGGCGGCGCGCTGCTGGACGTGGCCGGTTTTGCCGCGGCGACGGCGCATCGCGGCGTGCGCCACGTGCGCCTGCCCACGACCGTGCTGGCGCAGGATGACGCGGGCGTTGGCGTGAAGAACGGCATCAACGCGTTCGGGAAGAAGAATTTCGTCGGCACCTTCGCGCCGCCGTTCGCCGTCATCAACGACTTCGAACTGCTGGCCAGTCTGCCCGCACGCGAGAAACGCGCCGGTTACATCGAGGCCATCAAGGTCGCGCTCATCCGCGACGCGAAGTTCTTCGAGTGGATCGAGCAGAATCAGGCGGCGCTGCGCGCGTTTGAAACTGTCGCGGTCGAGACGTTGATCCGGCGTTGTGCCGAAGCGCATGTGCGCCACATCGCAACGGGCGGGGATCCGTTCGAGCAAGGTTCGGCACGCCCGCTGGACTTCGGCCACTGGGCGGCGCACAAGCTGGAGCAGCTTTCCGAGTTTCGCATCCATCATGGCGAGGCTGTCGCCATCGGCATCGCGCTGGATGTGATTTACTCGACATTGTCGGGTCATCTCGACGCCGCGTCCGGCGAGCGTATCCTGAAACTCATCGCGTCACTGGGCCTCGAGCTTTGGAACGACCAGCTCACCCACAAGAGTTCTGCCGGCAAACTGAGTGTGTTGCACGGCCTCGAGGAATTCCGCGAGCACCTCGGTGGTGCGTTGACGATCACGCTGCTGAAATCCATCGGCCAGGGCTTTGAAGTGCACGAGATGGATGAGGCAAGGGTGCGCGAGGCAATTTCATCGCTTTCGGGACAACGCTACGGAAACAACTCATGAGCGCATTCACCAACCGGCGGCAGCGTCAATGGAGCGCGGACTTTAGCCCGCTTCAACTCTCCAACTCACGGAGACTTCCGAGTTGCGTCCGCGGCTTTCATGTTCGGATGTTGAAGCGGACTAAAGTCCGCGCTCCTTTCACGGCATGAAACGACTCGCGGTCATCAACGTCGTCGGGCTGACGCAAGCCGTGCTGGACGCATCCACGCAAATGCGGGCATTCGCGGCGAAGGGCACGCGCGCGGCCGTCGTGCCAGCATTTCCGGCGGTCACCTGCACCGCCCAGTCCACCTACCTCACCGGCCTCACGCCTACCCAACACGGCATCGTCGGCAACGGCTGGTATGACCGCACCTTGTCCGAGGTCCAGTTCTGGAAGCAGTCGAACAAGCTCGTGGCCGGTGCGAAAATATGGGAGGACCTGCGCCGCGAGATTCCCGGTTTCACCTGCGCGAAGGTTTTCTGGTGGCATAACATGTATTCCACCGCGGACTGGTCGCTCACGCCGCGCCCGATGTATCCCGCCGACGGCCGGAAGATTTTCGACATCTACACGCACCCGGCCTCCATCCGCACCGACATCAAGCAGGATCTTGGCGAGTTCCCCTTCCCTTCTTTCTGGGGCCCGATCGCCGGGATCAAATCGTCGCAATGGATCGCCGAGTCCGCCAAATGGGTTGAGCGCCGGCACCAGCCAACGTTGAACCTGATCTACCTGCCGCATCTCGATTACAACCTGCAACGCCTCGGCCCGAATCATCCCGACATCCAGCAGGACATCGCGGCGATTGATGCCGTCGTGGGCGATTTGATTTCGTTCTTTGCGAAGCAATCCGTCGAAGTCGTGTTGCTTTCCGAATACGGCATCAGCGAGGTGAACCGGCCAATCCATCTCAACCGCCTCTTCCGCGACAAGGGCTGGATTGCAATCCGCGAGGAACTTGGCTTGGAACTGCTCGACTGCGGCGCGAGCCGCGTGTTCGCCGTCGCCGACCATCAAGTCGCTCACATCTATTTGAACGATCCGGCGCTCGCAAGCGAAGTGCGTGCACTCGTCGAGAAGCAACCCGGTGTGGAAAAGATTTTAGGCGCGCAAGAAAAACTGGCCGCCGGCATCGCGCATCCGCGCGCGGGCGATTTGATCGCGGTTTCCGACGCGCGTAGTTGGTTCACCTACTACTACTGGCTCGACGACCGGCGCGCGCCCGACTTCGCGCGCTGCGTGGACATCCATCGCAAGCCCGGCTACGACCCGGTGGAACTGTTCGTGGACCCGGCGCTGGCGTTCCCGAAGTTGAAAATCGCCGCCACGCTGCTGCGCAAGAAGCTCGGTTTCCGCATGCTGATGAACGTCATCCCGCTCGACGCGACACTGGTGAGAGGCTCGCACGGCCGCATCCCCGACTCGGCGGAACATCCGTTGTTCATTACCGGCAATGCCGCGGTCCGCCTGCCGGATGTTCTCCCGGCGACCGCGGTGGCCGGACAGTTGAAAGCGCAGCTTGGTTCAACGGCTGCCTGAGGCAGGCAGGCTACTTGGATTCGAACTTCATGGTCATGTCCATGTTCATTTCCATCGACTGCTTTTTGCCGCCGGCGTTCATGCTCATGGCCATTTCCGTGTGGCCGTCCACCGCGGCGGACGCGGGCATGAGCTTGGACAAATTGAGCGTGGTCGTGCCGGTGCCTTTGGTTTCCATTTTGCCAATATCCACGTTCAAGCCCGGCATGGCGGGATTCTGCATCTTTTGATTCGCGGCATGCTGGATCACGGTCGTGTTCAGGGTGACCTGGTCGCCGTCCAACGCGGTGATTTCGTAGGTCTCCGTCTGGTCAACATTGAGTCCCTGAGTCTTGACCTTGCGTTTGACCTCCCATTTGCCACCGACGCCGACGGGCTCTTCTGGCAGGGAAACTTGGGACATGGCGGTTTTGGTCTGGTCCATCACTTGTCGCAACTGAGGATTGGCGCCCGCGGGCAGTTTGAAATTGACGTCCTTGGCCAGGCCGCGCTCGGTTGTGACACCGCTGACCGACAAACCCTTGATCTGCGCCAGGGCGGTGTTGATCGCTTCGTTCATCTGCGGCGAAGCCCCGGCTTCTTCAACCGCCCCGGCGTCACTGAAGGTCGCCTCGTAAGCGATGTCGCCGGCGGCCGAAACGTCCTTCACGAGAATGTCCATCACCATGTGCATCGGCGGCATTTTCACTTCAGGTGTGGGGACGCCTTGGGCCGCCATCGTCATGGCCATGTTGATGGTCATATTCATGGTCTGCTGATCACCGGCCTTGGGGTGCAGGCGCAACGCCTTGCGAGGCTCGGCCCCCGCGGCAAGCAGTTTGAACTCCGTGGCGCGGGGCGTCGCCACGGGTTTGGCCGGGGCCGTCGTTGCGGCGGGCGCAGAACTTTCCGCCGGTGCCGTCGCAGCGGTGGGCGGCGTCAACCGGCCGGCCACGTAGCCCAGCCGGTAGTTGATGACCCGCGGCCGCCAGGTGGGATTGTCCCGCTGAAACGCGAGCAATTCCTTCTGGACGTCCAGATACTTGGCGTGCGCGGCATTCGTCTTCCCTTGGGCCTGCAAATTGTCGGCCTGCTCCATGACAAAGTAGATGCGCAGATAGACTTCGTCCGGACTTTCCACAGCCTGGCTGGGCAGGCGCCCGCCCAGCCAGACGAGCGCAACCAGAATACAGGCCGGCCTCAGGAAGCGGCCCGGGTTCAACAAGTAGGAAAGTTCAAATGAGCGGGCGACATTCTGAGGGGCTTTCATGCTGCGCACGGTAAACGCCGGGCCGGAGCCGTCAAACAAAAAGGAAACCGCGGCTCCGGGACGTTGCTGACAAAAATTGTCGGATTCCACCCGGCGGCAGCGACAAGCTTACGAACATGGACACGACTGAAGCCGCCGACGACCAGCAATTGCTCCGACGCTATGTCGCGGAGCAATCCGGGGATGGTGGTCATGTCCCGACTCTAATCAACCGTTAGCCAGGGCCATGAACCGCACCAGGACGGCGCGACGCAATTCATCCGCGTTAATGTTGGCTTAAGGTGCCTTGTTGCAGGGTGGGACCATGAAAGCCAACCTCATTCCCCACCCCCTCCTGCTGGCTGCGGCCGTTGTCCTCACTCATTTCTCCACTCCGGTGGCGGCGGCCACGGCCGTCGTCGCCGGAGCGGAGACGAATGCCACGTTGAGTCTGGTCCCTGCGAGCGCGCAGGCCGTGCGGCTGAATCTCACGAACGCAGCCAACCTGGCCTGGACCGTTGAGCAATCGAGCGACCTGATCAACTGGTTCGAGGTCGAACGCGTGAAGCCGTTCAACGGGGTGTATCATCGTGCCTACCCAAGCGCGGCCGGGGCTGCGGTATTCTACCGGGCCTTTTATGATCCGGCGCGCCAGGACATCGTCAGTTTCACAACCAACGCGCTCGTTTTGCCGGCGGTGCCGTTCAATTATGCGGCGCCCGTCTTGCCCGCGAGTTTCCTGGTCAACCCCGTCCTCGCGCAGGACACGACGCCACCGAACAACCCGACCACGGATGCCGGCGCAACGTTGGGCCGTGTGCTGTTCTACGACAAGCGCCTCTCGACCAACCAGACCATTGCGTGTGCATCGTGCCATCAACCCGCGCACGGATTTTCGGATCCGCGCCGGTTCAGCGTCGGCTGGGATGACAGCGCGGGAACGCGCAACGCGATGGGATTGACGCATGCGCGCTGGTATTTGCGCCGGCACTTCTTCTGGGATGAACGCGCCAACACGCTGGAAGACCAGGTGCTGCAACCGATCCAAAATCCGATTGAAATGGGCATGACGCTGGCCGCCCTGACCAACCGGCTCGCGGCGGAACCGTTTTACACCAACCTCTTCACGCAGGCGTTTGGTTCGCCGGACGTGACAACCAACCGCATTTCCCGCGCGCTGGCCCAATTCGTCCGCTCCATCGTCGCGGTTCAATCCAAATACGACGCCGGCGTGACAAACAATTTTGCCGACTTCAACCCACAGGAGAATCTGGGGCGCCAGATCTTCTTCGGCCAGGTTGGCAATCCGCCGGCCACGTGCGCGGCCTGCCACGGCACGGACAACTTCACGGCGGGTGCGGCGCTGAACAACAACGGACTCGAGCTTCCGTATGTGGATCCTGGCGTGGGGGGCATCACCGGCAACCCCGCCAATCTCGGCAAGTTCAAGGCGCCTTCGCTGCGCAACATCGCGCTGACCGCGCCCTACATGCACGACGGCCGGTTCACGAATCTGGAGCAGGTCGTGGACTTCTATGATTCCGGCGTGGTGGACAATCCGAATCTGTCGCCGCCGTTGCGCAATCCGGACGGCACGGTGCGCCGCCTGCACCTTACCCCGCAGCAAAAGAGCGCGCTGGTCACCTTCCTCAAAACGCTCACGGACCCGAATCTGGCCACGGATCCGAAACTGTCCGACCCGTTCAATTACGGCGACTGAGCCGGACGGTTCGAAGCCGGAGTCAGCCGAGGCGGCGGTTGGCGCCTTTCGACGTTGTGCGCCCGGCGGCAGCGCATAGAATCCACGGACATGAAATTGCAGGGCATTGTTTATTTGGTGGGCGCCGGTCCGGGGGATGTTGGTCTGTTAACGCTGCGGGGCGCCGAGTTGCTGCGCCGGGCGGAGGTCGTGATTTACGACGCGCTGGTGAATCCGGAGTTGCTGCGGCTGGCGCCCGCCGGCACGGAACTGATCTTCGGTGGCAAGCATGCCCGGGAGCACACGCTGACCCAGGAGGCCATCAACGAATTGCTCGTCGCCAAAGCCAAAGCCGGCAGGCGAGTGGTCCGCCTCAAGGGCGGCGATCCCACGGTTTTTGGCCGGGCCGGCGAAGAAGCCGAGGCGCTGGCCGCTGTCGGCATCCCCTTTGAAATCGTGCCGGGCGTTTCCTCGTTTGTCGCAGCACCCACTTACGCCGGCATTCCCGTAACGCATCGTGAACATTCGTCCAAGCTCAGCATCATCACCGGACACGAGGACCCCGCAAAATCCGCGGCGACCATCGACTGGAATGGCGTCGCGAAGGAGCCCGGCACCAAGGTCGTGATGATGGGGACGGAGCGCATGGGGCAAATCGCCGCGCAACTCATCGCCGGCGGAATGAATCCGGAAACGCCCGTCGCCATGATCCGCTGGGGAACGACGGGCCGGCAACAGACTGTCGAGGGAACCTTGCGCACCATTGGTGATGCCGCCGCCGCGGCCCGGCTGCAACCACCAACCGTCGCGATCATTGGCGACGTGGTCAAATTACGGACCAAGCTGAACTGGTTCGAAAAGCGCCCGCTGTTTGGGCAGCGGATTGTGGTCACCCGGGCGCGCGAACAGGCGGCGGACTTCGTGCAGGGGTTGCAGGAACTGGGCGCGGAGGTGGTCACATTGCCGGTCATCAAGATTGTGCCGCCGACCCACCTCGACGCGTTGAAGGATGTGTTCCTCGAACTCGGCACCTACGACTGGCTGGTCTTTACGAGCGCCAACGGTGTGAATGCGTTCTTCCGTTATTTCTTTGCCGGTTTCGACGACCTGCGCGCCATCGGCAACGTGCGGCTTGCCGCCGTCGGTCCCGGCACCGCTGCGCGGCTCAAGGAACTGCACTTGCGCGTGGATGTCATGCCGGAGGAAGCGACCGGCGTGAAAATCGCCGGGGCGATCAATACGTTTGAGAGCCTCGAAAACCTGAAGGTCTGCCTGCTGCGCGCCGAGGACGCGAATCCCGATTTGCCCGCGGCACTGAATGAACTGCGTGCGATTGTGGATGACATTCCGGTTTACAAGACCGTCGCCGAAACGGAGGACGTGACCGGGGCCGGCGCCCGGCTGCTCACCGAAGGCGCGGATTGGATCACTTTTACCAGCGCCTCAACCGTGGAGAAGTTCCATGAGCGGTTTGATTTGCCGAAACTCGCGGCGCAGTTTCCCCGCCTCAAGCTGGCCACCATTGGACCGGAAACGACGAAGGCACTGACCACCCTCGGCCTCAAGCCGGCCGTTGAAGCGAAGCCGCACACGACGGAGGGATTGCTCAAGGTGTTGCTGGCCGCGGCAAAATGAACTGACGCCCGCGCCACTACTTCTCGGCCACACTCGTCACTTCACCGGTCTTGAGCCGCGTCTTGAGCCGCTGGCCGGGCTTCACGTTTTTGGCGTCACTCAAAATCGTGCCGGAGTCCGCGTCCATCGTGATGGAATAACCGCGCGCCAGCACCTGCTCCGGCCCCAGCAGCCGCAGGCGCGCCTCGGCTTGCGCCAGCTCGGATTTCCATTGTCCCAGGCGATGCGCCGTTCGTTCCGTCAACTGTTGGGTCAAAGCGTCCGCGCGCTCGCGCTCCTGGCGCAGCACGGCCGTCGGCCGCATCGAGTGGAGCCGCGAGGCGAGTTGTTGCCAACGCAGGCGTGCCACCTGCAGCCCCTGCTTCATGCCGCGTTCGATGCCGCTCCGCAAGTCATCCAGCCGCTGCGCCCGCTCGTTCAATTGCCGTCGCGGATGCAGCCGCATCAGGCGCCGGTTCAGCCCGGCCAGCGCCTCCTGCCGGCCCGCCAGTTGCTGTTCGCATAGGTCGCGCAGCTGTTGAACTGCCTGCCCCACGAAGGCACGGCTCGAGTAAATGCCGTCGGTGATGATTTCCGCAGCCGCACTGGGCGTGGCGGCCCGCACATCTGCCACAAAATCAGCAATGGTGAAATCAATCTCGTGACCGACGGCCGAAACCACGGGCAGCTTGGACGCGGCGATGGCGCGGGCCACGACTTCCTCGTTGAACGCCCACAAATCTTCCAGCGAACCGCCACCGCGCGTGATGAGAATCATGTCCAAGCCCCCCGCCGGAGCGGCGTGACTTGCGTGGTAATCGTTGAGCAGACCGATGGCGGCGGCAATTTCTTCCGCCGCCCCCTGCCCTTGCACCCGGGCGGGCACGAGGAGAATTTCAAGAGCCGGATCGCGTCGTTGCACGACATGCAACACGTCGCGAATCGCTGCCCCGGTGGCGGAGGTGACCAGGCCGATTCGCTTTGGAAAACGCGGCAGCGGGCGTTTGCGCTCGGCGGCGAACAAGCCCTCGGCCGCGAGCTTTTGTTTCAATCGCTCAAAGGCTGCCTGAAACGCACCGAGTCCCTGGAGTTCAACCCGGCGCACGATGAGTTGATACTGGCCGCGGGCCTCGTAAACCGTGATGTCGCCCTGCAGAATCACCTTCTGCCCGTCCTGGAGCAAATCGCGTTGCGCCACCGATTCGCCGCGGAAGAGCACGCACGCCGCCTGGGTGCTGGCGTCCTTGAGCGTGAAATAAATGTGGCCGGAAGCCTGGACGCGCAAATTGGTGATTTCGCCGGTCACCCAGATCGTGCCGATGTGCTGCTCAAGAAGCCGCCGCACCTGCGTGGTCAGTTCGCTGACGGTAAGCACGCGGCGCGTTTGTTCCGGCGGGAACAATTCCCCGAAGTTCCATTGTGATTTGGCGGGTTTGGCCATGGGCGTTCAGTTATCCATGGATCCGCTTCGGAGCAAAGCGGGAAAACATCCTGGCCAAGGACCGGATTTGGCCTTTTTTGCGCCGGGACATTCGGTCTATACTGGCCCCGTGAAATGGCTGACGCGGCAGGAGCAACTGGTGTTGTGTGGCATCATTGCCCTGCTGTTGTTGGGACTCGCGGTCAAGTTTTACCGGGCGACCCATCCGCAACCGCTGTCCCCACCGGCTTTGGTCGCTGCACCGGCCGAATAATTTTGCATGCACGAAGTCAGTTTTGAACAGGCCTTGGAGCAAATCCGGACCCGCGATCCCCGTTACGCGCGGGACGCCTACTTGTTTGTCCGGGAAGCCTTGGATCACACCCAGAAGCGCGCCCTCAAGTCGCCGCGCGAAAGCCGCGGCAGCCGCGAAACCAAACCGGCCGAGGAACTGCCCGTGCGCCACGTGACCGGACAGGAACTGCTCGAAGGCATCCGGCTTTACGCCCTGGACCAATTCGGGCCGATGGTGCCCACGGTGTTCGAAGAATGGGGTATTCATGCCTGCGCGGATTTTGGCGAAATCGTTTTCAACATGGTCGAAATCGGTCTGCTCGCCAAAACCGAGCAGGACAGCCGCGATGATTTCAAAAAAGGCTACACGTTTGACGAAGCCTTCCGGAAGCCGTTTTTGCCCGAGCGCAAGGGGCGCACCGAGCCGGTGACCGAATAAACCACGGAAACCCTCCAATTTTGCCACTTCACTTTTGGCCCGGCACTCAGCGTCACTCCGCAGCCACCGCGAATCTCATCCTCGAAGAGCAGCCTGGTGTTCAAGTCACGCGTAGTGGCTTTGCAGATGCACGCAAGCGAACCTCACCGTCCGCGTGCCCTGCGGTTATTTTATTCCTTCACCGCCCTCTTTCCGTCATCTTTTCGCCCGCTCATGACTGAATCGTCTGCCATCCCCGCCCTGCCCCCCGGCGTCACGTTCACGACGCTCGACAACGGCCTGACCATCATCGTCCGGGAAGATCACAGTGCGCCCGTGGTCTCGGCCCAGGCCTGGGCCATGACGGGGAGCATCCATGAGGATCGCTGGCTGGGCGCGGGCCTCTCGCACGTGCTCGAGCACATGCTGTTCAAAGGCACCACGACCCGCCCCGGCAGCCGCATTGACCAGGAAGTGCAGGAAGCCGGCGGCTACATGAACGCCTACACGAGCTTCGACCGGACGGTTTATTACATTGATGTGCCAAACACCGGCGCGCGCGTGGCCCTCGACATTTTGTGCGATGTCATGCAACACGCGTCGTTGCCGGCGGAGGAGCTGGCCAAGGAACTCGATGTGATCCGGCGTGAAATGGACATGGGGCAGGACGACCCGGGCCGCCGCGCCGGCCGGCGACTGTTTGAAACCGCTTACACGCGCAGTCCGTATCGTTACACCGTCATTGGCTATCTGGACATCTTCAACGAACTCAAGCCGGATGACATCCGCGGCTACTATCAGGCGCGCTACGCGCCGAACAACTCGTTTTTCGTGGTCGCGGGCGACGTTAAAACGGACGAAGTCGTGGCGCAAATCCGCGTCGCCTACACGGGCAACAAGGCGAAGCCCCTCCCGCCCATGGTGCTGCCGGCGGAACCGCGGCAAACGGCGCCGCGGGAGGTTTTCGAGGAAGCGCCCATCGAATTGGGGCATTTTCATGTGGCCTGGCACATCCCCGAACTGCGGCATCCCGACGTGCCGGCGCTCGACGTTCTCGCCGTGCTGCTCGGCAGCGGCCGCAGCTCCCGCCTTTATCGCGAGGTCCGCGAACGCCTCGGGCTGGTTCACAGCGCCGACGCCTGGACTTACAGCCCCGGCAATCCCGGCCTGTTCGGCATGAGCGGGCTGGTGGACGCGGAACGCTTCGCGCCCGCGCGCGAGGCGATGCTGAATGAAGTTGAAAAACTCAAGACCGCGCTCGTTACTCCCGAAGAACTGGCCAAGGCCGTGAAGCAATTCATCGCTGCGACGCTCGCGTCCCGTAAAACGATGGCCGGACAGGCCGCGGATTTGGGCGGCTCCTGGCTGGCCGCGGGCGACCTGAATTTTTCCGAACGCTACCTTGCCACGGTGAAACGCGTCACGCCCGCCGATGTGCAACGCGTCGTCCGGGAATACCTCACCCCGGAGAACCGTTCAATTTACGCCCTGCTGCCGCAAGGCTCCCGCCCGGCGACGGCTGTCGTGGAGACGGAAGTTCGCGAAAGCGGCGTGGAAAAATTCTCCCTGCCCAACGGCCTGCGTCTGCTCGTCAAGGAGAACCACCGGCTGCCCTTTGTGGAATTCCGGGCGGTGTTTCAGGGCGGTGTGCTGGCTGAGACGCCAGCCAACAACGGCATCACCCAACTCATGGGCAAACTGCTCCTCAAGGGCACGACGCACCGCTCCGCCGAGCAAATCGCCTCCCAAATTGAATCCGTTGGCGGTCACATCGACAGTTACGGCGGGAACAACAGTTTCGGCGTCAACGCGGAGGTCTTGAGCGGTGATTTCAACGTCGGCCTGGAACTGCTGGCCGACGTGCTGCTGAACCCGACCTTTGCGCCGGAAGCGCTCGAACGCGAGCGCGAGGTGCAGCTTGCCGGCATTCGCGAACAGCGCGACAACCTTGTCCGCAGCGCCAGCATCGCGATGCGGCGCGCCCTCTTCGGCGGCGTCGGTTACGGGCTCGATTCACTCGGAACGGAGGACAGCGTCAAACAGCTTTCTTCCGCTGCGGTGCAGGCGTTTCACCAGCAGTTTACCGTGCCCAACAACTGCGTGCTCGCAATTTACGGCGACGTCCAAACCGCCGCGGTTCGCACAGCCGTTGAGAAGGCCTTCGCCAGTTGGAAGCCACTTCCGGAAGCGACGATGGCGCGCAATCATCAAGCCGCCGCAAGTGCCACCGCCCGGCGGGTGGCGGAAACCCGTGACAAAAAACAGGCCGTGCTGGTGATTGGTTATCCCGGCACCACTTTATTTTCGGCAGAGCGCTACGCCTTGGAATTGTTGCAGGAAGCGTGCAGCGATCTGGGTTCCCGCCTGTTCCTGCGGGTCCGCGAACAACTCGGTCTGGCTTACTACGTCGGCGCCCAAAGCATGGCCGGCCTGGTGCCGGGTTACTTTGCCTTTTACTGCGGCACGGCGCCAGAGAAGGCCGGCCAGGTGGAATCGGAACTCCTGCACGAAGCGGAGTTGCTGTGCCGCGACGGCCTGACGGCGGAGGAACTGAACCGCGCCAAGGCCAAGCTGCTCGGCCAGCGCAAGATTTCGCGACAGGAGCTGGGCAACCTCGCCGCGCACACCGCCCTCGATGAACTTTACGGCCTCGGGTTCGACTACTACACGAAGGAGGATGCGGCGCTGGAGGCCGTGACGTTGGCCGACGTTCTGGCGGCCGCCCGGAAGCATTTGCAGCCCGAGCGGGTCGTCGTCTCGCTGGTGGCACCGCCCGCCTGAAACATATCGCGCGCTCATCCGGTGCTGGCGCCCAGCCGATAGGCCGTGCCAACTCCGAAAAAGAGCCAGAGCAGCGTCCACAAGCTGAACGTGCCAATGACCGAGGCAATCAGGCCGATCCCGCGCCGTTCCTTTTTAAAATCGGCCTCGAACTGCTGCTCCGATGTTTGACCGCGGGCGAGAGCTTGCAGCTTCGGCAGCTCCGTTCGTTTGAAGGATTGAACCGCATCGGCGGCGATATCTTCGCCGGCCCCGACAAACTCCGTCTTCGCAAGATACGTTTTGATCTCCGCATCGGTTTGCAGGGTGGCGGCCTCCTTGGCGCGGGCAAACTCGCTTTGGTATTCCTCGCGGGCGGCCTCGTTCATGAATTTCCCCACCTCATGCTGCGCCGCGAGAAAGCCGCCGCCCACGATGGACAACATGGCACACAGCCCGGCAATGAGGCCGAGCCCCGTGCTGCCGAACTTGCCGAGCACCCGCGCCCCAAAACCAACCAGCCCTCCCACGGCCCAGGCGATCAAACCAAACTCGCGTCCCGTGGCCACCGTGAGGCCATACCAAATCCCCATGCCGATCAAGCCACCGGCCACGGCGCCGAGTGCGCCCAACGCCAGGGAAGGCGAACCCTTTGCCGCCGCAGGTTTCGCCGGTGCCGCCAAGGTGCGCGGCACGGCATGCTGGGCCACAACGGGGGGCGGCGCACTGGCCGGTGGCGGCGCACTGGCCCGGTTCAACACCAATCGCGCCTTGGGCGGGTCCGCAGTCACGGGTGCCGCCAAAGGCGGCGGTGAAGCCGGCGCGGCAATGGGAATGGGCACGGACGAAGATTGATGCTGGATGATCCAGTTCGCCTTGTCGGTTCCGGAGAGACCACACACCGGGCACTTCACATCCCACGGCATCTGGCCATCGACCGGCTCGACGTCGAATTTGTATTTCTGGCCGCAATCACACTGAACTTTAAGTTCCATGGCTGCCTCTGAGAATGCCGTGCGAACACGGCGGATGAACTGGGGAACTCGCGCATCATGCGCGGATGCAGCCGGCGCGCAACCGAAAAAAGAATTGCCGCACTTGAACACGTCCGGCACTGTGGACCGCGCCAGGGCCCATGGAATGCGGACTTACGAACCCCGCCAGGGCCGGAAGGCAGCAACGGTAGTTTGCTCTACATCTGCCGTGGTCACCCTGGCATCCTTTTTTGCCGTGGAACGCGGAGTGCGGAATCCGGCGCTTCGCAAATTTGGCTTTTGTTCCGCGCTCCGCATTCCACACTCCGCACTTCTATGAGCTATCAGGTCATCGCCCGCAAATACCGCCCGCAGCGCTTTGCCGATGTCGTCGGGCAGGAGCACGTCACCGACACGCTCGCCAACGCCATCAAGCAGAACCGCATTGCGCACGCCTACCTCTTCTGCGGCCCGCGCGGCACCGGCAAGACCACCGTCGCCCGCATCTTCGCCAAGGCCCTGAACGCCACCGGCGGACCGAATGCCGACTTTGACGTCAACGACCCCAAGTGCGTCGAAATCGCCGAGGGCCGCTCGATTGACGTGCTGGAAATTGACGGCGCGAGCAACAACGGCGTCGAGCAGGTGCGCGAGCTCCGTGACACCGTCAAATACGCGCCCGCCTCGTCGAAGTTCAAGATCTACATCATTGACGAAGTCCATATGCTCTCGACCGCGGCGTTCAATGCGTTGCTCAAGACGCTCGAAGAACCGCCCGAGCACGTGAAGTTCTTCTTCGCCACGACCGATCCCGAGAAGGTTCTCCCCACGATTCTGAGCCGTTGCCAGCGCTTCGATCTGCGGCGCATTCCGATTCCGCTCATTGTGAAGCACCTCAAATTCATCGCGGGGAACGAAGGCGTGACGATTGACGCCCCGGCGCTGCACGCCGTTGCCCGCGGCGCGGAAGGCTGCATGCGCGATGCCGAATCCACGCTCGACCAGCTCATCAGCTTTTGCGGCAACACCATCGTCGAGACCGACGTGCTCTCGATGTTCGGTCTCACGGCGCAGGCCCAATTGCTGGAACTTTCACGCGCCGTCCTGGCCGGCGACGTTCACGCCGCCCTGCGACAATTGAACGAACTGGCCAAAGGCGGCAAGGACCTGGGCCGCCTGCTTTCCGATCTGCTCAACCACTTCCGCAACCTGCTTATCTACCTCGTCTCGAAGGGCGACTTGAACATGCTGGAAGTATCGGAAGCCGAGGCCGGCCTGCTGCAGGAGCAATCCGCGCTTGCCTCGGCTGAGGGGCTTGGCCGCATCATGGAAGTGCTGGCCGACGCCGAAATGCGCCTGCGCGACGCGACCTCGAAGAAGATTCTTCTCGAAGTCGCCTTGCTCCGTGCCATCGAAGCCCGCAACGCGCTGCCGATTGACACCGTGCTCAAGCAACTCAATCAGCTCCGCGAAAGTGGCGGCGGCAACGCCGCGTCGGCTGGAGCGCGGGTCTCCGACCCGCAGCAACGCAGCCAGCCCGAAGCCGCACGGATTTCTCCAGCCGCTGCCGCCAGCGAACGCGCTGCGGGACAAAGTCCCGCGCCCCCATCCGTCTCGCCGGCCGCATCCGTCGTATCCGAGCCTGCTCGCCTCGCAGAAACACACGCAGCCCCCGCACCCGCCGATTTGGAAAGCCTCTGGTCCAGTCTCGTGGATGCCGCCGGCCGCGCGAGCCCCTTTATCAAAAGCTATCTGCTGGAGGCGCATCCGGTCTCGTTCGTAAAGAATGTGTTCACCATCGGCTTCGATCCCGAGTTTGCCGACCACATTTCGCTGATCGACAATTCCAAGAACCACACCCTGCTCCAAACCAAGCTGGCCGAACTCGGCCATCACGGCGCGCAGTTCAAGTTCATCAAAGCCGAAGCCCCCGCCAACCGCGTGCGGCCCGTCGCACCTGCACCTGCGCCCACGCCCCCCGCCGCCGCACCGAAGGCCGCGCCCAAAGCTGCATCGGCTGATGCCACGCCATCCGCGCCCGCCAAGCCGAAGAGCGAGCCAGTGCCGTTCAATCAGGACGAGTTCAAGAACGACCCACTCATTCAGAAGGCACTGGAGGTGTTTAAGGGGCGGATTGTTGAGGTGCGGGCGTGAAGTGTTGGATGTCACAGAACCAATTTAGAATGCTATGCGCATAGCTGGCTCTTTATTCATCGCCATCGCTTTGGCGTGGTTGATTGTTACCCAAGTTGCGGCGTCTCTGCCCAAGGCCGCCAATTACTCTAGGCGCATTCAGAAATTGCCTGTTCAGGCTTCATATTCTCACGATCAGGTTCGGGATATTATTTGGGAGGTGTCCGCCTTTCGATGGTCCTTTCCCGATCAAGCGACGTATTCTGCCGAGCAAGTTTCCAACATCGTGATGACTGCAAGCATGAACAACAAACCAGCGCGCGATGGAACTGCACCTCCTGTATTTGGCCCAGTGCTTCTGCTGGTTATCGGCGCTTTTCTGCTGGGCGTTGGTATCGGATACTCGAAAGACGTTAAACAAACAACTTAGCCTCTGCCTCAAGCTTCTATTGCATTACACAATTTCCAAAACACAAACATTCAACTCTATGTCCAGCATCGGCAAACTCATGAAACAGGCTGCTCGCATGCAGCAGCCGATGGAACAGATCCAGGCGGACCTCGCCAAGCGCACGCCGTAGTGGCGCGGGCGTCTCGCCTATGAGTTTCGGTTCGTCAGCCGCATCCAAACTTGCCCCAAACGTTCGCCAGCGTATCTTCCCGCCATGAGCACGGTTTCCGAAATTGAAAACGCCGTCCAGAAGCTCTCGCGCCGGGATTTGCAAACCTTCCGCGATTGGTTCCTCGGCTTTGACGCTGCCGCGTGGGACAAGCAATTTGAGGAAGACGTGACCGCTGGCCGCCTCGACGCGCTCGCGGACGAAGCCGTTCGCGATTCGCGCGAAGGACGTTGCACCAATCTGTGAGGCACCGCGCCACACCCAAGTTTTGGACGTTCCGTGATGCGCTGCCCAAGGAGATTCAGGAGCTGGCGGACAAATCCTACGAACTCCTCAAGAGCGACCCACGCCATCCTTCGCTGCATTTCAAGAAGGTTGGTCGGTTCTGGTCCGCACGAGCAGCGGGCATCCATTACCGTGCCGTCGCCGTCGAGGATGGCGATGACATCGTGTGGTTCTGGATCGGTCACCACAGCGAATACGACCGGCTTGTTGGTCGCTCCCAATCGGAAAACATTTCAACGATTTAACGGTCCAACTTCTTAACGAATTTATGTCCAGCATTGGCAAACTCATGAAACAGGCTGCGCGCATGCAGCAGCAGATGGAACAAATTCAGGCGGACCTCGCCAAACGCACGGTAGAGGCATCCGCCGGCGGCGGCGCGGTCAAGGTCACCGCGAAGTGCGACGGCACGCTCGCCACGATTAAGGTGGACCCGCAGGCGTTGAACCCGGGCGACGCACAGTTGCTCGAGGACATGCTGCTTTCCGCCATCAACCAGGCGCTCAGTCAGGCCAAGGAAATCTCCAACGCCGAAATGGGCAAGGCAACCGCGGGCTTCAGCCTGCCGGGACTGGGCTGAACTTGTGAGTGAACGACCTGCCTCACCCCTGCCCTCTCCCCAAGGAGAGGGTGAATCGTTCGCCGTCTCAGCGCAAAACCTGCGGCTGGATTTGCGGTGTGGCTTGCGGAAAGAAAGCAGGCACACGCCGGCTGTTCCCTCTCCCGGGGGAGAGGGTCAGGGTGAGGGCGAGCGTCAACCATTCAACTGAACGTGCCTCTCCCTTCCAGCATCACCGCGTTGACCGCCGCGTTGGCCAAACTGCCCGGCATCGGGCCGCGTTCGGCGGAGCGCATTGCGTTGCATCTCGTGCAAACCGAGACCGGCACGGTGAAACAGCTTGCCGACGCCATCCTTGCCGCGCGTGAGAAGGTGCATCTCTGCACCACGTGCGGCGCGTTGACGGAGGTTTCGCCCTGCGACATTTGCGTCAGCCCCCGGCGCGATGCGTCGCTGCTGTGCGTGGTTGAGCGGCCGGTGGACATTTTGAGCATTGAGAAAGGCGGCACGTTTCACGGGAAATTCCACGTGCTGGGCGGTAAAATTTCCCCGCTCGACGGCGTGGAACCGGAAGATTTGCGGATCGCTGAACTGGAGTCGCGCCTGCAGGCCGAGCCCATCAAGGAACTCGTCATCGCGCTCGGCACCGACGTGGAAGGCGACGCCACAAGCTATTACCTCGCGAAACGACTGGCACGTTCCGGCCTCAAAATCACCCGCATCGCCCACGGTCTGCCCGCCGGCACAGGGCTGGAGTTTGCGGACGAACTGACGTTGAGCCGCGCGCTGGAAGGGCGCCGGGAGATTTCCTGACATGAAACCCAAAGCCGTCGTCTTCGATCTGGGCAAGGTGCTGGTGGAGTTCGACTGGGCCATCGCCGCGCGGCGCATGGCGCCGCGCTGCGCGATGGCGCCGGCGGAATTGTTGCGGGTGTTTGATTACTCGCCCCTTGTCGTGCAGTTCGAACTGGGCACGGTTTCCCCGGAGCAATTCTTTGCCGAGGCCGGCCGCATGGTTGGTTTTCAAGGAGCCTTCGCCGAGTTTGGCGAAATTTTCGCGGACATCTTCACGGAAATAACGGCCATGACGGCGTTGCACGCGGAATTGCGGCGACGCGGCGTGCCGACGTTCATCTTCTCCAACACGAATGAACTTGCCGTGGCACACATCCGGAGGCACTTCCCGTTCTTTGCGCAGTTTGACGGTTACGTGCTGTCGTATGAACACGGCGCCATGAAGCCGCACGCGCCGCTCTACGAGGTTGTCGAACGCATGACCGGCCGGCGCGGCGCCGAGTTGCTTTACATTGATGACCGGCTGGAGAACGTCGAAGCCGGCCGGGCGCGCGGCTGGAACGCCGTGCAACAAGTGGAACCTGGGAAAACCATCGCCGCGGTTCGGGCGTTGGGCTTGCTTGGTTGAGCCGGCGACCCCACGTTGCCTCATGCCCGATGCGGACCATAACTTTGCCGCGCCCCTCACCCGCCTGCCGACGCCCTCGCGGCAAAAAGCGATGGATTGGAGCCTCGTCCTTGCCAGCCAGGGCATTCCACACTCCATTGCCTCACCGGATGACCGCGGTGAATGGACACTGCATGTCGCTTCCGCCGAGGTCGGCCGGGCCGCCCAGGCCATTCGCCAATACGAACGGGAAAACCGCACCCGCCCGTGGCAGCAGACGTATCTGGCCGGGCGCATCGTGTTTGACTGGAGCGCGCTGATCTGGGTGGCCGCGCTGGTTGGAATTCACGTGCTGACGGAGAGGCATCCCGCCATCGCCCAAGCCGGCGTGATGCATGGCACCGCCGTCACGCAGGGCGAATGGTGGCGGTTGGTGACTGCCACGGAGCTCCACGCGGATTGGGCGCATCTGGCCGGTAATCTTTCGCTCGGGTTGGTGCTGCTGGGACTGGTGATGGGCCGGTGGGGCACGGCGGTTGGGATGCTCGCCGCCTTGCTGGCCGGCATTGGCGGCAATGCCGCCAACTGGCTTTGCCAGCCCGACAGTCGCAGCCTGGGCGCCTCAACGGTCGTCATGGGCTGCATCGGCTTGCTGGCCACTTCCCCGCACGCCAGCGATTCGTCGTCCGCTCGAATGTGGCGCGGCTTTGGCGCCAGCCTCGGCGGAGCAATCCTGCTGTTCCTGCTGCTGGGGCTGGACCCGCGTGCCGACGTGCTTGGCCATGCCGGCGGATTTGTCACCGGCATCGGCTTGGCGGCGCTGTTTCACCTGCGGCCGCAATGGGTGCGCGCCCGGCGCGCCCGCTGGATGGCCACGCTGATGCTTGTCAGCCTGGCCGCAGGGCCGTGGCTGGCGGTTGTTTGCCGTCAATAAGGCGGCGGACGGCTTTACTTCGCCGCCAGCGTTTTGGTGAGCGTGATGACGTAACCGTCATTCACCTTCTGCACGCGTGTCTCAAATCCCTTGCTGCCCGCCCAATTTTTCACCAGCGCGAGGCGGGTTTCCGAAGGCGTCGAGATTTGATTGTGCCCCTCTTGCACCATCTTCGAAACCACGGAAAGCCACTTTTGGTCGGCGGCATTGTCGTTTCCGGCGAAGGCGGCTCCGCTTAACAGGGTGAGGCCGAGCAGCATGACAGACAATTTTTTCATAATGACTTCGTTTGTGCCGATGCGCGGACGGGCACCATACCCGGCCGGCATCTGGAAAGGAGGAAGGCAGGTTGCGTGCCAGCCGTCATCAGGAGGCGTGTCAGCCGGGCATGAGAAACCACCCAAGCGGAAACCGTGTTTGAAGGGGATAATGGTCGGGGCGGCGAGATTTGAACTCGCGACCTCTTGCACCCCAAGCAAGCGCGCTAGCCAGGCTACGCTACGCCCCGACCGAAAATGATGCCCGACCGGGCGGTCGAGCGGCGCAAATCATATTTCAGAAACGCTTGAACACAATCCTGAATTCGCGTTCCCGCCAAACTTGCCGGCCAGCAGGTGCTCGGCGCTGATTGCTTCGGCCTGCCTACACACATTCAACCGGCTTGTCGGCTATTCGTTCGCCGAGCCAAGATTCTCACCCGGCCGGCTTGCGCGGATGACTGCATTCGCCCGGGCAGTTGATGCGATTACTGATGCTGCGGAGCTGAATGCGAAGCGGAACGAAGGCCATTGGCAGCGCGGTTTGCGACCCGAAGTTAATCTCAAGCCATCCCTGACATCACAAGTGATTATTGTGAATAGGGTTGCAATGGAATCCGATTGTTACAACATGGTGACAATTTTCATGCCGCAGGATCATCGCCTTCAACAACAGCGCTTTGAGCTGAAATATCTCGTCGAAGCGTCGCTCATCGGCGGCATCCGGGATTTTGTCAGCGCCTATCTCGAGCTTGATGAGTATGGCGTTGGGCAGTCCGATTTCGCCTATCCGGTCCACAGTGTGTATCTGGATTCAGACGACCTGGACACGCATCACCAGACGATCAACGGCACCAAAAACCGCTACAAACTGCGGCTGCGTTATTACGATGACCAGCCCGCTTCACCGGTGTTCTTCGAAATCAAGGGCCGCGTGGACAACTGCATTCTCAAGCGCCGCTGCGGCGTCCGGCGTGATGCCGTCGTGCCGCTGCTAAATGGCCGATGGCCGATGCCGGAACAATTCGTCACCACGGAGCCACGACACTTTGCCGCGCTGGAGCAGTTTCTTCTGCGGATGCACAGCCTCAACGCCAGTCCCAAGCTGCACAATTCCTACCGGCGCGAGGCGTGGGTCAGTCCGCATGACAACTCCGTGCGCGTCACCCTGGACCGCCAGGTGCGCGTGGAGCCGCACGCGGATTTCTCGGCGGCGGTGTCGATGCGCGACCCGACGCTGATTTATGCGCCCACGGTGATTCTCGAGCTGAAATTTACGGACCGGTTTCCAAACTGGTTCAACGGGCTCGTGCAGCGTTTCAACCTGATGCAATCCGCCGCGGCCAAATATTCCGGGGCCGTGCTGCTGCTGGGTGAAGCACAGTTCCGTCACCCCAAGATCATGGCGCTGCCGGCCGCGAAACCGGCCCGGCCAGCCAGCATCGCCGAAATATTGACACTCGCTGAATTTTGACATGAACAACTGGTTTCTCCGCGGCGATTACGGCACGGCTACAACCGACTGGCAGTTGATGCTCATCGGGTTGCTGCTGGCCTTTGTCTGCGGCCACGTCGTGGCCTGGGTTTACATGCTCACGCACAGTGGGCTGTCGTATTCGCGGTCCTACGTGAATTCACTGGTCCTCATGCCCGTGCTGGTGGCGCTGGTGATGATGATTCTGTCGAACAACCTCGTCCTGGCCTTCGGCCTGATGGCAATCTTCGCCATGGTGCGTTTCCGCAGCGTGTTGCGGGACACATTGGACACCTCGTATGTCCTCGCGGTCATCGTGCTCGGCCTGGCCTGTGGCACGCTGAAATTCAGCTCGGCCATTTGTGGCTGCGCCGCCACGGTGGCGATCATGCTGTATTTTCACGTCAGCCGTTTCGGCACCCGGCACCGCTACGATTTGATTTTGAACGTCCAGTGGCTGCGCCCGGCCAGCGAACTGGGTGAACTCCGGCTCCTGCTGGAACGCCACGCGCGGCGGACCTTCTGCGCCAGCCAGCGCTCCCGCGAGGACGACAGCGGCGTGGATTTGTCCTACCGTCTGTTGCTGCGCGACCCGGCGCGCAGCCATGAACTGGTTTCCGAAATCCGCGCGCTGGCAGGCGTGTCTCACGTTACGGCGCTGCAATCCGGCGAGGAGTCTGAAGTATGAAGCCGGCCGCCCTGCCGCCGATTCCCACGCCGTTGCCACAGCGCCTGCAAGAACTGCGCCTGCGTTATCTGCCCGGACTGATCATCGTCGCGTGCATCGCCGTCATCGCCGTGCTCTGGCACGAACGGATTTCCGCGCCGCAGTTCACCGGCCAGGCCGAACCGGAGCTGGCCAATCTGTCCTCCTACAAGCCCGGCACGGTGGCGATGCTCCACGTGACGCGCTTTCAAAAGGTCCGCGCTGGAGATCTGCTCGGCGAGGTGCTGGTGGCGGACCCCAAAACCGTCGCCGCGTCACTGGCCGTCGTCCGTGCCGACCTGGATAATTTGAAGGCCAGCCTTTCGCCGCTCATCGAACAACAGCGCAACGCCGTCAATTACGCGGAACTGCGCCTGAACTGGATGCGCGAACGTGCCGAGCTCGCCGGCGCGCGGGTGAACCTGCAACTGGCCGAGGCGGAATTCCGCCGCGCCGACGAACTGTTCCGCAACAAATTGATTTCCGAAAGCGAAAGGGACACCGCCCAGGCCAGTCGTGACGCCCTGCAGAAACAGGTGGCGGAACTGGAACAACTGGTCACGGAGTCGGAGGCCAGCTTTGCCAACATGCAGCCTGTCGGCACGAACCAGCTCCAGCGCCTGACCGACGACCCGATGCGCGCGGCCATTGCCGCGCAGGAAGCCCGGTTGAAATTCGCCGAGGCCGAGCTTGAACCCGTCTTGCTGCGTGCGCCGATGGACGGCATGGTCACCGCCGTCCTGCATCGTTCGGGCGAATCCGTTGTCGCCGGCGAACCGGTGCTGGCCATCGCCTCGGAGAAGCCCGCGCGGATCATCGGCTATTTGCGCCCGCCCAATCTCGACCTCGCCAAGGTCGGCATGAAGGTGCTGGTGCGGACCCGCAATGGCGGGCACGCCGACGCCCGCGCGCAGGTGATCGCCCTGGGAACGCAGCTGGAACCCCCGCCGCTGCCGCTGGCATTGCCCCTCCATTCCGGCGCGGACCTCGCGCTGCCCGTGGAAATCAGCATGCCGGCAAACTTGAACCTCCGTCCCGGCGAACTGGTGGACCTCGCGTTGCTCTCGAAATGATGAAACCGGTCGTCTCCCTGCTCGCCTTTGCCGTCGTGGCCGCGGCCGCCCCGCGCATCGTGAGCTTCAATTCCGCCGGTGCCCTGCTGTGGACCAATGCGGCGGTTCCTGGCGTCAGCACCCTCGAATCCGCCCCGCAACCGGACGGCCAATGGGCGCCGTGGAAGAATGTATTTTCCACCAACTCCACCGGTCAGCTCACCGTGCCGGTGAACGCGACGAACCAGTTTTTCCGCGTCGCCGAGGCGGACGTTTCCCCCACGGCGCCGGGCTTCACCAATTGGGTTCATTCCTACGGACGGCTCGAAACGATCGCGGGCACGGGTATCGGACGCGTTGACAACACGAGCTACTGGCAAAGTTCCTTCGAAGGCGGTCCGGCGACAAACGCCGCGCTGTCGCGGCCGCATTACGCGATGGCCGACCGGGCCGGCAACCTTTACATCGCCGACAAGAACAGCCATTCGATTTTGCGCGTGGACACGAACGGGATGATTCACACGTTCGCCGGCACGCATGTCGGCGGCTTCAATGGTGAAGGCCCCGCAGCCGCAACGAGTTTGCAGCTGAATGCGCCCAACGGCCTCTGGGCGCATGCGGACGGCACCGTCTATGTGCTCGACACTGACAACGCCCGGGTGCGCCGCGTGGACACCAACGGCATCATGAGCACGCTTTTCTTCGCGCAAAGCGACACCAATTCCGCGCTCGCCGGTGGTCGTTGCCTGTGGGTCAGCGATGACGAGTCGCTGGCCTATTTCGGCAACAAGGACCGCATCCGCCAATGGACTCCCGGCAACGGCGTGAAAACCCTGGCCAATGGCTTCAACGAACTGGGCACGTTTTGCGTGCTGCCGTCAGGCGACCTCATCGTGGCGGATCGTGGCGGGAATTACGTTTACCGCGTCACCGCGGACGGCGCGGCAAGCATCATTGCC
Source organism: Verrucomicrobiia bacterium (assembly GCA_035765895.1). Taxonomy (NCBI): domain Bacteria; kingdom Pseudomonadati; phylum Verrucomicrobiota; class Verrucomicrobiia; species Verrucomicrobiia bacterium. The sequence goes on from DASTWL010000007.1 coordinate 24,852, forward strand.
GGCAACGGCACGACCAGTGCCGGCACTGATGGCGCGCCGGCGACTGCAACCGCGTTTTACGGGGCGCGCGGTGTCTGGCCGGTTCCGACGGGAGGGTATCTGCTGCTGCTCCACGACGGCGCACAGCTCTGGTATGTGGACGCGGCGAACGTGGCGCACCTGCTGGTGAACGGCCTCGGCGGCAACGTTTTCGTGCATGCCGGCGACGGGGGATTTTTTTACGCGCCGGACCAGCCCTTCATCGGCGAAGGCCGCAGCGTCACGATGGATTACGCCGGCAACATCATCATCTGCGAAAGCGATTACGGCTTCATCCGCCGCATCAAATTCCTGCGGCTGAATCCGTGACAGCCAGTTTCGGGGCGACGTGCAATCCTTGATTCCTGCTTCAAACTGGCACTCCGATGATGGCGGTATAGCCACCACCGGACAAGGGGTGAGTCACGATCAAGCGTGCGCCGCCGCCTTGCGTTTGGCGATGGCGTGCGTGGCGTGGCCGTAGAAGATTTCCGCCGCCTCCATCAAGGTCTCGGAAAGCGTCGGATGGGCGTGCACCGTCAGCGCCAGATCCTTGGCCGTGGCGCCCATTTCGATGAGCACGGTGGCTTCGGCAATCAATTCCCCCGCGTTGTGTCCCACGATGCCGGCGCCGAGGATGCGTTCCGTTTCGGGATCGATGAGCAGCTTGGTGAGGCCATCGGTCCGGTCAAAGGACAAGGCCCGTCCGGAAGCCGCCCACGGGAACTTGGCCACTTCGACCTTGATGCCCTGCGCCTTGGCCTCGGCCTCCGTCAGGCCGGCCCAGGCCAGTTCGGGATCGGTGAACACGACAGCGGGAATGACAATCTTCTCGAAGGCGGAGTGTTCGCCGCAGATGTTTTCAACGGCGATGCGCGCTTCCTTGTGCGCCTTGTGCGCGAGCATGATGCCGCCGGCAATGTCCCCGATGGCATAAATGCTGGGATCGGCCGTTTGCTGATGGGAATTGACCTCGACAAACCCCCGGTCATCCCGCACGACCTTGGTGTTTTCGAGTCCCAGATCTTCGCCCGCGGCGCTGCGTCCGACGGACACCAACACGCGGTCATACAACTCGGTGAACTGCTGGCCCTCGTGTTCCATGACCACTTTGATCTGCTTTCCGGCGGTGGCCATGCTGAGCACCTTGGCCTTGGTGCGGATTTCCTTGAACGCCTTTTTGGCGGCCATGACCACGGGCCGCGCCAGGTCTTGATCCGCGCCCGCCAGCACATTTTCCAGCGCCTCGGCGACGACGACTTCGCTTCCCAGGCGGGCGTAAACCGTGCCGAGTTCCATGCCGATGTAGCCGCCGCCAATGACGAGCAGCTTCGCCGGGATGTCCTCCACTTCGAGCGCCTCGGTGGACGTCATGATGCGCGGGTTGCCGAGGTCGAAGGTGCGGGGCATGGCCGGCTTGGAACCGACCGCCACGATGGCCTTCTGGAATTTGATGAACTGATTCCCTTCGGCTGATTCCACGCGCAGCGTGTTGGAATCTTCAAAATACCCGCGGCCGGTGACGACCTGCACCTTGCGCATCTTGGCCAGTTGTGCCACGCCACCCCCGAGCTTGGTGAGAATGGATTCCTTCCACGCCCGCAGCTTGTCGAGGTCCACCGTTGGCCTGGCAAAGGTGATGCCGCGGTGCGCGCCCTCCTCGGCCGAGGCAATTTGATGGGTCGCGTGCAGGAGTGCCTTGGAGGGAATGCAGCCGCGATTCAGACAGACGCCGCCGAGGCGTTTCTCGCGCTCGACGAGCACAACCTGCTTGCCCATGTCCGCGGCGTAAAACGCCGCCGCATAGCCGCCCGGGCCGGCACCAATGACTACGACTTCAGTGTTGATGGGTTCCATGAAAAATTTCCTTAGTGCTGCCCTTAAAGTTTTACGTCGGCATCGCCGATGGCCTGAATTGCATTGACCAGGTCCACGGTAAACCGCGCGGCGTTGCCACCGTCAATGACGCGGTGATCGTAGCTGACCGAAAGGGGCAGCAGCATGCGGCTTTCGATCTTGCCGTCGCGCACCACGGCCTTCAGGCTGCCCTTGCCCAAGCCCAGAATGGCCACCTCCGGCTTGTTGACAATCGGCGTGAAATGACCGCCGCCGATCGCGCCCTGGTTGGAGATGGTGAACGAGCCGCCTTTCAGTTCGTCGCCGGAAACCTTGCGTTCGCGCGCTTTCCGCCCGACCTCTTCGAGCTCCTTCGACAGTTCGAAAATGCTCTTCTTGTTGGCGTCGCGAATGACGGGAACGATCAGCCCGGCTTCGGTATCCACCGCAATGCCGATGTGAATGTATTCCTTGAGGACGATTTCGTCGGTCACCTCGTCAAGGCTGCTGTTGAAAATCGGGTGTTTGCGCAACGTGTCTGCCACGGCCTTCAGGAGGATGGATGTGACAGTCAGTTTCGCGCCCTTGGCCTCGTAGGCCTTGACGTATTTCTTGCGCAACTCAAGCAGGCCCGTGATGTCGGCCTCGTCGAACTGCGTCACGTGCGGAATGACGTTCCAGTTTTCTGCCATGCGCCGGGCAATCGTCTTGCGCAGGGGCGTCACGGGTTTCTTCAACACTGGCCCCCACTTGGAGAAATCGATTTGCTCCATCGGCGGCTTGGGCGCGGCCACCGCCGGTTCCCCTGCCCTCGGCGCAAAGGCCAGTTGTTGCAGGTAGGCAATAAAGTTGCGCAGATCTTCAAGTTCGATGCGCCCCCCGCGTCCCGCGCCCCGCACGCGGGTCAAATCAATGCCCAGGTCGGCCGCCAGCTTCCGAATGGACGGAGCCGCCGCAGGCGGCGGCCCGCCGGGAGTGGGAGCCGCGAAGGCCATGGGTGCGCCGGCTGCGGGAGTGGTCGGCGCCGGGGCCACGGGTGCCACCGGTGTCGCCGTCACGGCAACCGATGGGGAGGCCGGTGTCGCGGCGGTCCCGCTGGCATCGCCTACGGAAAAGATCCGGGCTCCCACGGAAATCTTGTCGCCCGGTTTGACGTAAATTTTTGTCACCATGCCGGCGACCGTGGAAGGCACGGTGGCGACGGCCTTTTCGCTTTCGAGTTCGAGAACGGACTGGTCCTTGGTCACGGTGTCCCCCTCCTTCACGAAGAGGTTGACCACCACGCCGCTGTCGGCGCCTTCACCAAGTTTAGGGAGTTTGAAATCCATAGTGCTTTGCTTCGGGAATTAAACGATTTGCGGGAACGCCTTGTCCGGATCCACGCCAAGATCTTTGATGGCCTGGCCGACGAGTTTGGCGGGCACATCGCCGCGTTGCGCCAGGGCGTAAAGCGTGGCGACGACCGTGCATTCGGCATCCACCTCGAAGAAACGGCGCAGCCGCGCGCGCACGTCGCTGCGGCCAAAGCCGTCTGTGCCCAGGGTCGTCAACCCACCCGGCACCCACGGCGCAATTTGATCCGCCACCGTCTTGAGGTTGTCCGAGACGGCGACGAACGGGCCCTTTTCCTTTGCGAGCGTCGCTTCCAGATAGGATTGCCGCGGGGTTTCAGTTGGGTGGAACATGTTCCATCGCCGAGCCAGCAGGGCTTCGTTGCGAAGCCGCTTGTAACTGGTCGCGCTCCACACGTCCGCACTGACGCCATACTTGTCCGCGAGAATGTGCTGGGCCTTCAACGCCGAATGAATGATGGGCCCGCTGCCGAAAATCTGCGCCTTGTGTTTCAATCCTTCCGGCCCGGCCTTGAACTTGTAAAGTCCGCGCAAAATGCCTTCCTCGGCGCCCTCGGGCATCGCCGGCATCGCGTAGTTTTCGTTGTAGAGCGAGAGGTAATAAAAGATGTCCTCGCCGTCGTGATACATCCGCTTCATGCCGTCGGCGATGATCACCGCCAGCTCGTAGGCGAACGACGGATCGTAAGCGAGCAACGTCGGAATCGTGCTCGCATGCAGCAAGCTGTGGCCGTCCTGATGCTGAAGCCCTTCGCCGTTCAACGTTGTCCGGCCGGCGGTGGCGCCGAGCAGGAAACCCTTGGCCTTGATGTCGCCGGCGAGCCAGAACTGATCGCCCACGCGCTGCAGACCAAACATCGAGTAATAAATGTAAAACGGCAGCATGTGGACGCCGTGGCTGGCGTAGGCCGTGCCGGCCGCCACGAAGGAAGCCATCGAACCCGCTTCGGTGATGCCTTCTTCAAGAATCTGGCCGTCCTTTTTCTCCATGTAATAGAGCAAGGACTTCCGATCCACCGGCTCGTAAAGCTGGCCCTTGTGCGCGTAGATGCCGATTTCGCGGAAGAGCGCGTCGAGCCCGAACGTGCGCGCCTCGTCGGGAATGATCGGCACGATGCGACGGCCAATTTCCTTGTGCTTGAGCAGCAGGCTCAGCAGCCGGACAAAGGCCATGGTGGTTGAGGCTTCCAGCTTGCCCGAACCTTTGAGCATTTCGCCGAGGTAATCGACCTTGGGCACATCCAGCGGCGGCGCAACCAGGCGGCGTTGCGGCAAAAAGCCGCCCAATGCCTTGCGCCGCTTGAGCAGGTATTTGGTCTCTTCGCTGTCGGCGGGCGGGCGGTAAAACGGCATTTCGGCGATTTCGTCGTCGCTGATGGGCACCTCGAACCGCGCACGAAATTCGCGAAGCTCCTTTTCGTTCAGCTTTTTTTGCTGGTGTGAAATGTTTTTGCCTTCACCCGCTTCACCAAGGCCGTAGCCCTTGACGGTCTTCGCAAGAATCACAGTGGGCGTCCCCCTGTGGTCCATCGCAGCCTTGTAGGCGGCATAGACCTTTTTCACGTCATGGCCGCCACGCAATAATTTCCGGATCTGGTCGTCGGTCAGGTGATTTACCAGGTTGAGCAGCTCGGGATATTTGCCGAAGAAGTGTTTGCGCGTGTAGCTGCCGGGCTCGACGGTGTATTTCTGATAATCACCGTCCACGACTTCGCCCATGCGCTTGACGAGCAGGCCGCTCGCATCTGCCGCCAGCAACTCGTCCCAGTCGCTGCCCCAGATGACCTTGATGACGTTCCAGCCTGCGCCGCGAAACGCGGCCTCAAGCTCCTGAATGATTTTGCCGTTGCCGCGCACCGGACCGTCAAGGCGCTGCAGATTGCAGTTCACCACCCAGACGAGGTTGTCGAGGTGCTCGCGCGACGCGAGCGTGAGGGCGCCCAACGTTTCCGGCTCGTCCGACTCGCCGTCACCCACAAACGCCCAGACCTTGGGCTCGTCGCCCGCCATGAAACCACGGGCCTTGAGGTAACGGTTGAACCGCGCCTGATAAATGGATGAAATCGGCCCCAGCCCCATGGAGACGGTGGGGAACTGCCAGAAATCCGGCATCAGGTAAGGATGCGGATAGCTGGAAAGCCCGCCGCCTTCGGCCAGTTCCTGCCGGAAATTGTCGAGCTTCTTTTCGTCCAGCCGCCCTTCGAGAAAGGCCCGCGCATAGACGCCCGGCGCGGCGTGGCCCTGGAAATAAATCTGGTCACCGGCGAACGTGTCCGTCGGGCCGCGAAAGAAATGGTTGAAGGCGACTTCGTAAAGCGACGCGGACGAGGCAAAACTGGAAATGTGCCCCCCCACGTTCGTGGCGTGGTTGGCGCGCACAACCATCGCCATGGCGTTCCACCGAATGTGGGATTTGATGGCCCGCTCCATTTCGATGTCGCCCGGGAACTCGGGCTGCTGGTCCACCGGAATGGTGTTGATGTAGGGCGTGCTGACCGGCTTGGGGGCATCGATGCCCTGGCTGCGCAGGCGTTCCAGCAGACCGCCCGCAAGCCGGGCCGTTTTTTCCGGGCCTTCCGTTTGCGCGGCGAGTTCCAGCAGTGACGCCACGGCGTCAAACCATTTGCCGGCCGTGTTTTGAGCCGCTGCAGAAGCCTTTTGGTCTTTGTTATCCGGTTTCACCATGTTAGTCAAAAGCGCCAACCGACGTGAGGCAGCGTATGGGATCGTGGCTTGCTCCGCCAAGGCGCGAGGCCATTAAGTTAAGACACAAGGTGAACCAGTCAATTTGAATAGTTCCGCGCCAATGATGAAGTGGCTTGACGTTTCGCTGGCTTCTCCGGCGGAAAACCTGGCCCTCGATGAAGCGTTGCTCGACGCCGCCGAGGCGGCAACCTTGGGTCCCTGCCTGCGCTTCTGGGAATCCCCACAACCGTTCGTTGTGCTGGGTTATGCCAACCGCATCGCCACCGAATCGAACCGCGCCGCCTGCGGGCGCCTGCGGGTGCCGGTGTTGCGACGGTGCAGCGGTGGCGGCACCGTAGTGCAGGGCCCCGGTGTTTTGAACTACGCACTGGTGCTGCCGGTTGACGTAAATGCCGCGTTGGCCTCCATCAGCGGCGCGAACCGTTTCATCATGGAACGTAACGCGGCCGCGCTGGGACAGCTGGTTGCGCAGCCGGTCGAGGTCCAGGGCCACACCGATCTCGCCATTCAAGGGTTCAAGTTTTCCGGCAACGCCCAACGGCGCAAGCGCACGCACCTGCTCTTCCACGGGGCCATTCTGCTTGGGTTGGACATCGACCTCCTCGAGCAGGTGCTGCCCCTGCCCTCACTCCAGCCTGATTATCGCCACGCACGTTCTCATCGCGATTTTCTCCGGCCGTTGGCGGCCACGGCGGACGACGTCAAGACGGCCCTGCGGCAGGCCTGGTCGGCGCACGCGGCGTTGGATCTGGATTCGGACTGGCCGGCGTGGCGCGAACGCGTTCAGGCGCTGGTGGCGGAAAAGTATTCGTGCGCCGGGTGGAACGAGCGAATTTGACGCCGTGCCGCTTTGCATTTGTCCGGCCTTCGGGCAAGCTGCCCGCGCCTTGAGCGAAACACCCGCACATCGCCGACCTGGTTTCCCTTACGCGCTGGCCATTTTGGGCGGCGCTTTGCTGGCGCTGGCCTTTCCCAATGCCAACGTCGCCGGGCTCGCGTGGATTGCTCCCGGCGTGATGCTCGCTGCGGCGCTTGGCCGTTCAGGGGCGGAGAGCTTTCGCCTCGGCTACGTGGCCGGACTTACGTTCTGGCTGGCGTCGCTCTACTGGCTGCTGCTGATTCCGGCGACGGGTTTTCCGATTCTCGGCTGGGCGGCACTGGCCGGCTACCTCGGATTGTTTCAAGGCGTCTGGGTCTGGCTGTGCTGGCGTTGTTTTCCCACCACGGCCGCCATGCAAGCCGCCGTTCGCCGGCATCCCGACGCCGGCGTCCGCGAGGCGTTGCAGGTTTTTCAGGCCGCCCCGCGCCGGGCCCGGTTGCGCTGGGCGATTTTGTGCGCGATGAGCTGGGTCGCGTTGGAAATGCTGCGTGCCCGGCTGCTCAGCGGTTTTCCTTGGAGCTATTTGGGCGTCTCCCAGTTCCAACTCACGCCGCTGCTGCAAATCAGCGCCGCCACGGGCGTTTATGGCGTTTCCTTTCTGGTCGCCTGGACCTCGGTGAGCCTGCTGGGCGCCGGCTTGATGTTGCTGCAACCGCAGGCCAGCCGCTCGGCACTGGTGGGTGAAGTATTTCTCCCGTTTCTCACCGTGGCGGTCATTTTTGCCACCGGCTACTACCACATCACCCACGTCCCGCCGCCGCCGCGCGAAGTCCGCGTGACAGTGGTGCAACCCAGCATTCCGCAGACGATGATCTGGGACAGCAGCGCGGATGAACGGCGGTTCGCCGAACTGCTCGCACTGACGCAAAACGCCCTGAGCAACGACACCGATTTGCTGGTCTGGCCCGAGGCCGCCGTGCCCGAACTCAACCCGGACACCTACCGCGCCATCACCAACGTCGCCGTCGCCCACCGGGTGTGGTTCATTTTCGGCGCGGACGACGTGCAGCTCCGGCCGGGTGCGGTGAACGATCACGACGTGATGTATTTCAACGCCGCCTGGCTCCTGAGCCCGCGCGGATTGATGGCCGACACCTACCACAAGCGGCGCCTCGTCATGTTCGGTGAATATGTGCCGCTCGCCCGCTGGCTGCCATTCGTCAAATGGCTGACGCCCATCACCGGCAGCTACCAGGCCGGCACCGCTCCCGCGCAATTTTCCCTGCGCGACCTCGACGTCACCGCCTCGCCGCTGATTTGTTTTGAAGACGTTTTTCCGCACGGCGTGCGCGACCACGTCACGGAGGCAACCGACCTGCTGGTCAACCTGACGAACGACGGCTGGTTCGGCGAAGGCGCCGAGCAATGGCAGCACGCGGCCAACGCGGTTTTTCGCGCGGTGGAAAACGGCGTCCCGCTCGTGCGGGCCTGCAACAACGGCCTGAGCTGCTGGGTCGATCCGCAGGGCCGCCTGCGCAACGTGCTGCGGGATGGCCATGGCACCGTTTACGGCCGGGGCTTCACCACCTTCAACGTGGCGCTCGAACCGGCGCCCCACCGGACGACGTTCTATCAGCGGCACGGCGATGTGTTCGGCTGGGCGTGCGTGGCCTTCACCGCGCTGGCCTGGCTGCGCCGTCAATTCACGCGACGGCGCAAAAGTTGATGGCTCATGCCAGACGGGCTTCGGCGGTTCCGGCTGGTTCCCGCAACAGTCCCGCCAGATCCAGCGGCCGGGTGAACATCGCCAGCTCACCGGCGGCAGTCCGCGGCCACTGTGCGGACGGGCGGTCCCGATACAGTTCCACGCCATTGCCATCCGGATCGCGCAGGTAGAGCGCTTCGCTCACGCCGTGATCGGCGGCGCCGTCCAGTGCGATGCCCGCCGCCTGTAAACGGCGCAGCGCGTCCGCCAGTTGCGCCCGCGTCGGATACAGAATGGCCACGTGATACAATCCCGTGCTGCCCGGCGGCGGCGGCGCGCCCCCGGCACTTTCCCACGTGTTCAGACCGATGTGATGATGGTAACCGCCGGCGGACAAGAAGGCCGCCTGCCGCCCGAAGCGCTGCGTGATGGCAAATCCGAGCACGCCGTGCCAGAACCCGAGCGCGCGTTCGAGGTCCGCCACTTTCAGGTGCACGTGACCAACCCGCACGGCCGGATCGATGGCTGAAGTATTTGCAATCATGGTTTGCCTCCGGGCCGCGTCAGGCCGGTCGTTGCGTGAGCTTCCGGGTGATGAGCGCGTCGAGCGACATTTTGCCGGCGCCGTGGATCAACACAATCGCCGCCAGCCCGAGCGCCAGCAGGTGATACTCATACCCTTCGCCCTTCTGGTTCCCATACCAGTTCATGAAAAACCCGTTGGCGCCATGCACGGTCAGAATGGCCACGACCATCACCGTGCCAATGCCGAAGGCCGCGACGCGGCTCAGCAGACCGAGCAGCAGGGCCAACGAGCCCGCGAATTCCGCCATGATGGCCAGGAAGGCAAACACGGCCGGAATGTGCATCGAGCCGGTGAAGGCGTTCATTGTGCCGCTGAAACCATAGCCGCCGAACCAGCCGAGCATCTTCTGGGCACCGTGCGGAAACATGACGCCGCCGAGCACGAGCCGCGCAATGATGGGGGCGCAACTGTCGGTCGGCTTGAACAGGAGTTGGAGTGCTTTCATGAAAGAATTTGTGAAGGGTTCAGGATTGCTTCTTCAGTTGCGCGGCGATGCCGGCCACGTGGCGGCCTTGATAACGCGCCATGGACAATTCCCTGGCGCTGGGCTGCCGTGAGCCGTCCGCACCGGCGATGGTGCCCGCGCCGTAGGGCGAACCGCCCTTGAGTTCGCTGATGTCGGCGAGATCCGGGCAGGCGTAAGGCAGCCCGACGTAAATCATGCCGTGGTGCAGCAAGGTGGGGATGAACGTGAGGATGGTGGCTTCGTTGCCGCCGCCCGTCCCGGTGCTGGTGAAAACGCTGCCCACCTTGCCCACCAACGCGCCCTTCACCCACAGGCCGCCTGTCTGGTCGAGGAAGTTGCGCATCTGCGCCGCCATGTTGCCGAAGCGCGTGGGCGTGCCGAAAATGATGGCGTCGTAGTCGCCAAGTTCCTTCGGTGACGCCACGGACGCGGCCTGGTCCACCTTGGCGCCGTATTGCTGCGCAGCCTCGGCGGACATCAATTCCGGCACGCGCTTGACGGTGACTTCGACGCCATCCACCGAACGTGCGCCTTCGGCGATCGCGCCGGCCATGGTTTCAATGTGGCCATACATGGAATAATAGAGAACGAGGATTTTGGTCATAACAGTATTTCGTTGGAGTTTTGATTTGTGAGGAGTCGGAAAAAGTAGTTCGTCAGGCCGCAAATCCGCCATCAATGGTCAGGCTCGCGCCGGTCACGAGAGCAACTTTGCGGTCGCGTTTGATTGGGCTGGTTGGATTCATGGATGCACCCCGGCTTTGGACCTGCCCGCAGCGGCCGTCGTTCAACGACCGCTGCGGGGCCGGTTCAATTCAGGTCAAACAATAGCACCTGTGCGGGTTTGGTGCCGCTGACTTCGAGCGTTGCCTGACCGCTGACTGCGGCCGCGTCGCCGCCGCTGAGCGTCCGGCCATTCAGCTTCACCTCCCCCTCGGCCACGTGCACCCAGGCGTGCCGGCCGGACGCCAGTTCGTGCGTCACGGACTGGCCCGCATTCAACTTGGCAAGCCAGAGATCCGCGTCCTGATGGATGGCGATGGAGCCATCGCGGCCCGTCTTGCTCGTCACGAGATGCAGCGCGCCCGGTGCGACCTTGGCGAACGACTTTTCCGCATAACGCGGCTTCACGCCCTGCGTGTCGGGCTGAATCCAGATTTGCAGCAGGCGCACGGCCTCTTCGCTTGAGGGGTTGAATTCGCTGTGCCGCACCCCGGTGCCGGCGGCCATGTATTGCACGTCGCCGGTCTGGATGACGCGGCCATTGCCCATCGAATCCTTGTGCTCCAACTGGCCGCTCAGGATGTAGGTGATGATCTCCATGTCGCGGTGCGGATGCGTGCCGAAGCCCATGCCCGGCATCACGAGGTCGTCGTTGATGACGCGCAGGCTGCGGTAGCCCATCCACTGCGGATCATAATAATCCGCGAAGCTGAAGGTGTGGTAGGTGTCCAGCCACCCGTGATTCGCGTGGCCCCGTTCGTTGGCTTTTCGAATGTTCATCATGGCGACACAGTGCCACAGTTCCGGTGAACTTGAGAAAGACCATGTTTCTTGGCTCAGCATAACCAAAGAACATGCTTAATTGCAGAAGCCGCCAGAGCTACGGGGAACCAAATTCAAAGGGCTGCAAGCCCGGCAGATGATAGCCCAGGGCAACGCCCTGGGTTCATCGTTAAAAACGATTTCAAGTCCTGTAAGGGCGACAGAAATGTGGCTCGCAGAATCGGCTGGAGTTGGCAACAATGGCGGCATGAGCCAGACCGGGAAACGAAGCCGGGAGAAGAAGGCCCTTGTGCCGCTCGCCAAATCGCATCCGCAGCTCGCGGCTCAGTGGCATCCCACCAAAAACGGCAACGTCTCGCCGGATGATGTTCAGGCGAGCAACACATCGCCTATTTGGTGGGTTTGTCCAAAAGGACACGAGTGGCAAGCGCGTCCGTGGCATCGAACCAACCAAGGCAATGCATGTCCATTCTGCGCGGGTAAGAAGTTTCTACCCGAAGATTCCTTGGCTGGGCGTTATCCCGCCATCGCTGCGGAGTTGCATCCGACTAAGAACGGCAATACGACGCCGGATAAGTTGTTTCATCGCAGCACGAAATACTTTTGGTGGCGTTGTGCGAAGAATCCTCTGCACGAATGGAGGACAACCGTTGTCCGGCGCACTGGTCAAGGAAGCGGCTGTCCTTACTGTTCGGGTCGGCAATTGACTTCAGAGAACTCATTCGGCAGTCGCTATCCGAAACTTTCTGAGCAATGGCATCTGACAAAAAACGGCGAGCACAAGCCCACAGATTTTCCTGCCGCCAGCAAATTCGACGCTTGGTGGCAATGTCAGAAGGTTGAGGCGCATTCGTGGAAATCAAAAATTCGTTCGCGGGCTCAACATCCTGAACTTGGTTGTCCCATCTGCTCCCGCATCGCGAGCAATTCGCGCGAACGAAAGCCGCTTTCTGAAACCCATCCTGATCTTTTGAGGGAATGGCATCCGGCCAAAAACGTAGGCGTGACGCCGAGAGATGTGCATGAGGGTTCGTCTCGGAAGGTATGGTGGCGCTGTTTGGCTAATCCATCGCACGAATGGGAGTGCAGCGTAGGAAACCGTGCCCGACGTGGGAACGGTTGTCCGTTTTGCGCGGGACAATACGCTGACGGAACGAACTCTCTTGCCGCTCTGTTTCCACAAATTGCTGCCGAGTGGCATCCGACAAAGAATGGCGAACGCAAGCCGGACGCTGTCACGCCGGGCAGTGCGCGAAAAGTTTGGTGGAAGTGCTCGAAAAATCCAGAACACGAATGGGAAGCTCGGATACAGCCTCGAGTTAAGCGAGGCAATGGGTGTCCGTATTGTAGCTCGTGGACACTTTCACCAGAGCGGTCTCTTGCTGTGGTCTCGCCCGAATTAGCCGCCGAATGGCATCCGACGAAAAACGAACATCTAACGCCGCGTGATGTGACAGTGGGATCTGCGCGCAAATTTTGGTGGAAATGCTCGCGTAATCCAGCGCACGAGTGGAGAACAAGTCCGAAGAACCGGAGCGTGCTCAAGAACGGTTGCCCGATTTGCAAAGTCGGCTGGACGATACCCGCGATTCGCGGCTTCGTTGATTCGCTCAAGCATCACCTCTCCACCTTCACGCCAGCCGAACTTTACGTGTTGTTTCAGCAAAACGGCTTGCTTGCTGGAGTCCGCAAGAGCCAAGCGTTTCTCGACGCGCTTGCGACAGGCCGATTCCCCTTCGACGAGATTGAGAAGTTCTGCAAGGGCGAGAAGTCGTTGGTGGATTCGTTCCTTGCGGATTCGTCGCTGACGCTGGAGGCGTTGGCGGAGCAGCAGCCGGGCGCGGCGAAGGAAGAGGAGTTGGGCGTCGTCGGCGAGGCGCAGGAGGAGAGCGCGGAGTTGCCGACGGCGGAAACAGAGAACGTGCTCAAGTCGTTGCAGTCGGCGGTGGTCGTGTCGGCAGATCAGGAGGCGGTCGAGTTTCTCGTGGCGTCGGCGCTGGCGAAAATTTGGAAGCACGCTTTCCGCGACGAGTCCGCCGCCATGGCGCAGGCGCGGGATTTCAAAGGCGACGCTTACGCGGAGCGGGTGCGGACGGAATTTCTTGCCGAGTATGAGCGCGTGAAGGCGCTGGAGATTCCGGCGGGTTATTCGTTCAAGGTGGAGGGCAGGCCGGCGCTGCCGAATCTCATGCAGCGGCTGGTGGCGTCGCGGATTCAGCACAAGCGGCGCGAGGGAAACTGGTCGGGCACGGGCGCGGGCAAGACGCTTTCGGCGGTCCTGGCAAGCCGCGTGGTCGGCGCGAAGCTGACGGTGATTTGTTGTCCGAACAGCGTGGTTGAGGGTTGGAAGGCGGCGATTTTGAACGCATTCCCGGACAGTCTGGTGGCGACGAAGACGCTCGCGCCGGATTGGGCAGCGATTGCGGGCGATGAGACGGGTTTCGGCAAAGCGGCGGCGGCGCATCGTTACGTGGTGTTGAATTACGAGGCGTTTCAGCAGGAGGATTCGGAGAAGAAGGTGCGGAAGTTCGCGAAGCAGGAGGCTGCGGGTTTCGTGGTGGTGGATGAGATTCATTTCACGAAGCAGCGGACGGCGGAGAATCTTTCCAAGCGCAAGAAGCTGGTGACGGCGTTGATCAGCTTGGCCGCCGCGAAGAATCCGCGGTTGTGCGTGCTGGGGATGTCGGCGACGCCGGTGATCAACAATTTGCAGGAGGGCAAGAGTCTGGTGGAGATGGTGTCGGGGCTGGCGCACGACGACCTGAACACGCGCCCGACGGTGGCGCATTGCATGAAGCTGCATCAGCGGCTGGTGACGCTGGGCACGCGGTGGCTGCCGGATTACCAGATCGTGTGCGACGTGCAGACGCCGGAGGTGGATTGCGGCGAGGCCATTGAGGAGATCAAGGCACTCGGGCGCAACGGGTCCCCGCTGGCGTTGGAACAGATTCTCACGCGCGTGCGGCTGCCGATCATCCGGCAAAGCATTCGGCCCAAGACGCTGCTTTACACGCATTACATTCAGGACATTGATTCGGCGCTCTACAAGGCGCTGGTCGAGGACGGCTGGCGCGTGGGGTTTTTCACGGGCGATGACAAGAGCGGGCTGGAGGGATTTCTGCACGGCGACGTGGATGTGCTGATTGGTTCGAGCGCCATCGGGACGGGCGTGGATGGACTTCAGGAAGTTTGCCAGCGGCTCGTCATCAATGTGCTGCCGTGGACGAACGCGGAGTTCGAGCAACTCAAGGGGCGCATCTTCCGGCAAGGCCAGCACGCGGACAAGGTGACGGTCATCGTGCCGATTACTTACGCGGACGTGAACGGGCAGCGGTGGTCGTGGTGCGGCTCGAAGATGCGGCGGCTGCATTTCAAGAAATCCATTGCGGACGCGGCGGTGGATGGCGTCGTGCCAGAAGGCCACTTGCGCACGTCGGCTCAGGCGTATCAGGACGTGATGGGCTGGCTGGATCGGTTGACGACTGGGCGCGTGGAAGTGATCGAGCGTGCGCGCATCGTCGTGCCGTTGCCGCAGGATGATGGCGAGGAAGTTGAGCGGCGCGCGCGGAAGTATGGCGATTTCTCAGCGATGACCCGCACATGGAATCAGAGTCGCAGCACGACGACGCACGCGCGGCTGCGGGAGAATCCCGAGGAGTGGGCGCAGTATCACACACTATATCGTGAGGCGCGGAAGGATTGGTCAGTCGTGCCGTTTGAGGAGTTCATCCGCTGGGCGAAGCAGCGGAGTGATTACGTCATCGGTGACTTCGGGTGCGGCGAAGCGAAAGTGGCGGAAGCGCTCGCGGACCGGCACACGGTTCATAGCTTTGATTACGTGGCCGCGAACGATGAGGTGGTCGCGTGTGACATGACGAAGACGCCGCTGGAGGATGGGACGCTCGACGTTGCGTTGTTCTCGCTCTCGCTCATGGGCCCGAACTTCAAGGATTATCTGCGCGAAGCGTGGCGTGTGCTGAAGCTGGACGGACAGTTGCATGTGTTCGAGGCCACGTCGCGTTTTTCGGATCGTGACGCGTTCGTGGCGGGATTGAAGAAGCTTGGGTTCGCGATCGTCGAGGTGCGCGATGCGTGGAAGTTCACACATATTCGGGCAATGAAGACGGAGCGTGCGCCTGAGGCTGGCGTAGAATTGCACTTCTGATTGTGTCGCCCTTACAGGGCTTGGAAACATTGTGGAACGATTAACCCGGGGCGTTGCCCCGGGCTATCATCTGCGGGCTTTCAGCCCTTTGCGCCTCCGCGTCTCTGCGTTGAAATCCGTTCGTGTAGTTGGTCCATTTCGCGGTTCGAGCTAATTCCAAAATTCCTCACCTCATCCCATCCCTCTCCCCACCATCCGATGGAGCGGAGCGGGAAAGGCTTTGCGTCCCTTGCGTTCTTTAGTGGCGATTTGTTTTCGTGTGGTTCGTGTGTTTCGTGGTTATCCTCCCGCATCACAAATCAACCATCCACTGAAAGGCACGTTATGACCAACCCCATCCCGATTGGATTCCATACGCTCACCCCGCACATCGTCGTGACTGACGGCGCGGCGGCGATTGAGTTCTACAAGCACGCGTTTGGTGCGCAGGAGAATTCACGCCTGATGACGCCCGACGGCAAGCTGCTGATGCACGCGCAACTGACCATCGGCAATTCGGTGATCATGCTTGCCAGCGAGTTTCCGCCGCAGGCCCTGTCACCCAAAAGCCGCGGCGGCACGAGCGTGTTCCTCCATCTTTACGTTCCGGATTCCGACGCCGCGTTCGACCGTGCGGTCAAGGCCGGCGGCATCATCCGCATGCCGGTGTCCGATACGTTTTGGGGCGACCGCTACGGCGTGGTCGAAGATCCGTTCGGCCATCAATGGTCCATCGCCTCGCGCAAGCTCGACCTCACGCCGGAGCAGATCGCCGAGAACTCGAAGGCATGGATGGCGAAGATGGCGAAATGTTGAGCTGCGGGCACACCCCACCCACGCGAAGGGGGGCGGCTTCCGCCCCGCAAGTCAGCTTGACGTGTCGCGCGGCTGCCTCGAAGCTGCTCGCCGATGATTATGACTCCTCTCCGATTCTCGGCGATCACGGCCGTCAGCCTTTGTTTGCTTGGCTGCGATTCCTCCACGCAAAACCGCGGCAACGAGCCGGTCAGCACGAACGCTCCCACGGCCACCGCCACGCCGACGGTTGGCGAAATGATCACCACCGCCAGTGGTTTGAAGTATCAGGTGTTGAAGCATGGCACCGGCACGGTTTCGCCCAAGGCCACCGATACGGTGATGGTGCACTACCACGGAACGCTGCTGGATGGCACGGTGTTCGACAGTTCAGTGGAGCGCGGTGAACCGGCCAGCTTTCCATTGAATTCGGTCATCCCCGGCTGGACTGAAGGGCTGCAACTCATGAAGGTGGGCGACAAGTTCAAGTTTGTGATCCCACCCAACCTCGCGTATGGCGAAAAAAGTCCCAGTCCCAAAATCCCCCCGAACAGCACGCTGGTGTTTGAAGTGGAATTGCTCGGCATCGAATAATGCAACCGCCGAAGTGGTGGCGCCTTGGTTCCCGGCAAAATCTTGGGCAACATCAGTCGCCGGGGCACTGAGGGAGCCTGCGTTTCGGCCGCCAACCGCACAACGTTTCATGTGTCACTCGCGCGCAGGCCGTTTTCGGAGACAGGGCAGATCCTTGCCGCCGGCACCGGAGATGGAGCAGCGCCAACAACCATGACCGCCGGTGATCTGAAATTTCTCCGCGAGGCGCTTCAGCTCGCCCGGCGCGGATATGGTGCGACCTCGCCCAATCCGATGGTCGGCGCGGTGCTGGTGCGCAGCGGGAAAGTCATTGGCCGCGGCTGGCATCATCGGGCCGGTCTCCCGCATGCGGAAATCGAGGCGCTGCGGGACGCGCAGCAACGCCAACAGGCAACCCGCGGCGCGACGCTTTACGTCACGTTGGAGCCTTGCTGCACCCATGGCCGCACGCCGCCGTGCACCGACGCCATCATTGATGCGGGCATCCGTCGCGTGGTGGTCGGCACGCCGGACCCCAATCCGAAGCACGCCGGGAAGGGCCTCCGCATTCTCCGCCGCGCGGGCATTGAGGTTGTGGCCCCGGCCCGCCGCGGTCAAAGCGCAGATGCGGCTGCGATCAATCGGGAATGCAGCCGCCTGAACGAGGCGTTCAATCATTGGATTGTCCATCGCACGCCGTTCGTGACGGTGAAGGCCGCGATGACTTTGGATGGCAAAATCGCCACGGCTGCCGGCGAGTCGAAATGGATTACCAGTGAAAAGGCACGCACCCACAGCCTGCACCTGCGGCAAGGCAGCGACGCGATTCTCGTCGGCGTCAACACCGTGCTTCTGGATGATCCGAGTTTGACCGCCCGCCAGACCACGCCGCATCCGCTCCGCCGGATTGTGCTGGATTCCCTTGCCCGGACGCCGCTCACCGCGCGGGTGGTGACGGATGCGAATGCAACGCTGACCACCCTCGTCGTGAGCCGCCGGGCGCCGCGCAAACGCGTGGCCGCGCTCGCCCAACGCGTGCAGGTGCTCGTGGCACCAACGACGAAAGCCACCATCACAAGTCGCGAAAAGCCGGGGCTGGATTTGCGCTGGTTGTTGCGGCGGCTTGGCGCCAAAAACGTAACCAGCCTCCTCGTGGAAGGCGGCGGTGAGGTGAATGCCTCGTTTTTGCTCGGCGGGCTGGCGCAGCGCGTGGCGTTCTTTTACGCGCCCAAAATCCTGGGTGGCCGCGAGGCCCGGCGCGCGGTGGCCGGAGTCGGCGCGGCTTCGTTGGCGGAGGTGCGCCGGCTCAAGGACGTCGAATGGCACCGGCTGGGACCGGATTTGTTGCTGACGGCACTTGTTGAAAACGCCTGATTCGCGCTACCCTCACGGCGCTGGCGCGGCGCGTTGGCGCGTCCAACCACCGCCCGCAAACCTCCCATCATGTTTACAGGCATCGTTGTTGAAACCGGAACGGTCGAGCGCATCAAGCCGACCAAGAAGTCCATTGAAATCACCATTCGCGGCCGCAAGGCGCTGCGGGCGCTCAAGCTCGGCGACAGCCTTGCCGTCAACGGCTGTTGCCTGACCGTGGTCAAACTGGCGGCCCGCGGACGCGACCGGCTGGCGCAATTTGATTTGCTGCAGGAATCCTGGCGCCGGACGAATCTGCAGTTCACCGGCCCTGGTGCCCTGGTCAACCTTGAGCCTTCCCTGCGCGCCAACGGCGAACTGGGCGGGCATTTCGTCACCGGCCACGTGGACGGGCTGGGCCGGATTGTGCGGTGGGAACGCGCCGGCCAGGATCATGTCCTCGACATCGAAGCCCCGGCGGATGTCCGGCGCTACATCGTGTTCAAGGGCTCGGTGGCGGTGGACGGCATCAGCCTCACGGTGGCGGCCGTCACAAAAAAGGGATTCCGCATCTGGATCATTCCACACACCTTTGAGGTCACGGCCTTGTGCGAACGCAAGGTGGGCGACTACGTCAACCTTGAAGCGGACATCCTCGGGAAATACGTCGAGCGCTTCCTCAGCGCCCGTTCGTAAACTTGAACTGGCTCGAAGCCTCGGACGCCGGGGCCACCTGGCTGACCGAGCCGGCGGGAATGACGCGCTCCCGTCCGTTCGGGTCGGTGTAAACGAACACGGCATTGGCGCGATCGTAACGCGGCTTCCCGCGCGCCGAAATCATCTGACCGCCGTTGGTGACGATGGTGTAGTTGCGGGCGCACCCGGCCAGGCCGAAGGACAACAACAGCAGCAGGAATGCGGTTCGGAGCAATCGGGTGTTCATAAACGCGATTTAGACCACCCGCCCTCCCGCCGTCAATGCACAATCCGGCGTTGCCATGCCCGCCATGCCGGTTATCGTGGGTGCATGACAATCTGTCGCAAGCTGCTGCACACCCGTTATCGCGTCAACGACATCGAACGCACGGTTAAATTCTACCGGGAGGTGCTGGGGCTGGCGGAGGTCAGGCGCCACAAATCGCCGCGCGGCTCCGAACTGGTGTTCCTGAAGGCGCCGGAAAGCGAGGAACTGATCGAGATTTGCCATTACCCCAGTGCCGGCAGCGTGCAGGTGCAACCGGACCTGACGCATCTCGCGTTTCAAGTGGACAGCCTGGAAGCCTTCGCCGCCCACGCGGCGAAATTCGGGCTGAAATTTTCCGACGGTCCCACCACGACCTCAACCGGAACGGTGTTTGCGTTCATCGATGCGCCGGAAGGTTACGAAATCGAGCTGATCCAGCGCTCGGGTTCGTAACGGCGCCTGTGCATGCGGTTTCACGCCCGCCAGTTTGAGTTCGAGTTCCCGCGACCGGCCCTGGTCATGGGCGTGGTCAACGTCACGCCCGATTCGTTTTCCGATGGCGGGCAGTTTTTGCAACCCGAAGCGGCCCTGGCCCATGCGCAGATGCTGGTGCGGGAGGGCGCCGAGATTCTGGACGTGGGCGGCGAATCGACCCGGCCGGGTTCGCCCGGCGTGGACGAAACGGAGGAATTGCGCCGGGTGATTCCCGTGATTGAAGCGCTGGCCGGCCGCGTGCCGGTGCCCATCTCCATCGACACCGTCAAGCCGGCCGTGGCGCGGGCCGCGCTGGCCGCCGGCGCCAGTCTCGTAAACGACGTGGCCGCCCATCGCGCGGAGCCGGAAATGTGGCGGCTCGTCGCGGAGGCCGGAGCAGGCTATGTTTGCATGCACATGCAAGGCACCCCCGCCACGATGCAGACCGCGCCGCACTACGAGGACGTGGTGCGGGAGGTTGGTGCGTTCTTCGCCGAACGGCTGGAGCGGCTGGCCGCCGCCGGGGTGGCGCCGGAGCAAGTGGCGCTGGATCCGGGCATCGGCTTCGGCAAGAGCACGACGCACAATTTACAGTTGCTCGCCGCACTGGGGAGTTTTACAAGGTTCGCACGCCCGCTGGTGCTCGGCGTTTCGCGCAAATCATTCATTGGAAACATTGTGCCGGCGCCGGTTACAGAACGGTTGCCGGGCTCGCTGGCTTGCGCCAGTCTGGCGGTGGCCCGCGGGGTGCAAATCATCCGGGCGCATGACGTGGCGGCAACCTGTCAGGCGGTGCGCGTGGCGGAAGCAATAACGAAGGCAACACGTGACTTGGGACACATTCAAAACCGGAATTGAAAGCGGCTGGTGGCGACCGCCGCTGGAGATCCTCATTTTGACGGTGGGGTTCTACACGGCCTTCCGCTTCATCCGCGGCACCCGGGGCGCACCGGTGGTGACCGGTTTCCTTGTTGTGTTGCTGGCGCTCACCATCATCACCCTGCTCCTCAAGCTGGAGGTTTTGAGCCGGCTGCTTTCGAACTTCTTCGCCTTCTTCGCGCTGGCGGTGCTGGTGATTTTCCAGCCCGAGTTGCGGCGGATGCTCGCCGAATTGGGCAACCTCCCGACCTTGAAGGGCGCGCACGAACAGCGCGAGAACATCGAAGTCATCATTCGAACGTGCGAACGCCTTTCGGAAGTGCGCATCGGTGCCTTGATCGCCATCGAACAGTCGATCCATCTTCAGGAGGCGGTGGAATCGGGCATCGTGGTGGATTGCGAGGCGACGCCCGAAATGCTCGAAACCATTTTCTTTCCCAACAATGCCGTGCACGACGGCGGGGTCATCATGAAAGGTGATCGCATTGCCTACGCCGCGTGCATCTTCCCGCTGACCCAGCGGCAGGACATCAGCAAATCGCTCGGCACCCGGCACCGGGCCGCCATCGGTCTGACCGAGGAAACCGACGCCGTCGTGGTGGTGGTTTCCGAGGAAACCGGCGCCGTGTCCTACGCCTACAAGGGGCATCTGACGCGGGGCGTGACCCTGCAGGAGCTGCGGGCGTTTCTTACGTCGCTGCTGGTGGAACCGGCCAAGACCCGCGGCATGTTGTCCTGGGTGCGCGGCCGTTTCACCGACCGCCAGGCGCACGAACCCGCGCCAGCCCTGTTCCCGAAGGATGAATCGCAGCCTGATTCGACGAGCGGCCAATGATCAAAATCCTGCATTATTTGTTCATTCGCGACTGGCCGCTGAAAGTGTTCTCCCTGGCTTTGGCGGTGCTGACGTGGCTGGCCGTTTCCTTCTCCATCCGCAAGGAGGTGGTCAGCGTGGCCGGTCCCGTCTCCACGTCCGAGCGCACCTTCTACGATTTGCGCGTGGTGGTCATGTCCACGGCCGCCGACGTGCATGATTACACCGTGCAACCGGCGGAAGTGGATGTCACGGTGCAGGGCGACGAGGCGGTGCTGAACCATTTGCAGCGCGACCAGATTCATCCCATGGTGGACCTGACCGACATTGCGTCCGCCGACAACCTGCGCAAGCGCATCCAGGTCTTCACGCCACCGGGAGTCACCTTCACCAAGGTGACTCCGGAAGAGGTTGACGTCATTGTCCCGCCGGCCACCACCCCCTCCGAACCCTCTCCGTCCGCAACCAATCCATGAACAAACCCGCAAAAATTTTCGGCACCGACGGCGTTCGCGGTGTGGCCAACATCGAACCCGTCACGGCGGAAATCGCGCTCAAGCTCGGCCGCGCCGCCGCCCACGTCTTCAAGAACCTGGAAACCGAGGCCCGCGGTCACGGCCGGCACCAAATCGTCATCGGCAAGGATACGCGGCTCTCGGGTTACATGCTCGAAAACGCCATCTCGTCCGGCGTCCTGTCCATGGGCGTGGACGTGCTGTTTATCGGTCCCCTGCCCACTCCGGGCGTCGCGTATGTGACGCGCAGCCTGCGCGCCGACGCCGGCATCGTCATCACTGCTTCGCACAATCCCTACGCCGACAACGGCATCAAATTTTTCCGCGCCGACGGCTACAAGCTGGATGACGCCATCGAAGCGCAGATCGAGGACCTCGTGTTCAGCGGGGAAATCGAAAACATCCGGCCCACGGCGGACGCCATCGGCAAGGCGGTGCGCATTGACGACGCCCTCGGCCGCTACATCGAATTCACCAAGGCGTCCTTCCCCCGCGGCATGACGCTCGACGGTGTGCGTGTCGTGGTGGATTGCGCGCACGGCGCGGCCTACAAGGCCACGCCCTGCGTGTTGCGCGAACTGGGCGCGGAAACCATCGTCTATGGCAACCAGCCCACCGGCCGCAACATCAACCTCGACTGCGGTTCGATGCACCCCGAAGCCGTCTGCGCCCGCGTGCGCGAAAACGGCGCGCACCTCGGAATTGCCCACGACGGCGACGCCGACCGCGTGCTGCTGTGCGATGAAAAGGGCGAATTGATCGACGGTGACGACATCATGGCCATCGCCGCGCTGGACATGCTGGCGCAAGGCACGCTGGCGGAAAAGACCCTGGTGTCCACGGTCATGAGCAACGCGGGCCTCGACGCCGCCATCGGCGCGGCTGGGGGGCGCGTGCTGCGGACCGCCGTGGGTGACAAGAACGTAATCGATGAAATGCTCCGCGGCGGATTCAACCTTGGCGGCGAACAGAGCGGCCACATGATTTTCCGCGATCACGCCACCACCGGCGACGGCTTGGTGGCGGCCCTGCAGGTGCTGCGCATCATGAAGCAACGCGGCGAACCGTTGTCCAAGTTGAAGCAGTGCTGGACGCGTTATCCCCAGCTTGTGACCAACATCAAGGTGCGCGAAAAGAAGCCCTTCGAACAACTGGACGGTGTGCTCAACCTCGTCCGTCAGGCCGAAGCCGTCGTCCAGCCGCAAGGCGGCCGGGTCTTCCTCCGCTACTCCGGAACGGAACCGAAGGCTCGGTTGTTGATGGAAGGCCGCAACGAAGCGGAGCTGCGCAAATGGTCCCAGGCCATTGCGGACGCCGTCCGCAAGCAAGTTGGAACATGAACCGCCCAACGGGCTTGTTTCGCCACGCCTAGCTGCCGCTCCGGCGGCGATACCGACAAATGTCAAACTCCGACGTTTCGCGAATGGTTTCGGCCAGCTCGAAGAGCCCTTCAAACGGCGGGAACAGCACGTCGCCGGCAACCTCGCGTTTCACCACGGTGAGCAGCAATTCGGCACAAAGTGGCAAGGCCTGCCGGTAAATCTCGGCGCCGCCGGCGATGAAAATCGTGCGCGGGTCGTCCTCAGCCAGGGGGAGCTGGTCCAGTCCGGCCGCGACCTTTACTCCGGAATGCGTCCAGTCGCTCCGCGTCAGCACGATGGTTTCGCGTCCCGGCAACGGGCGTCCGATGGACTCGAAGGTCTTGCGCCCCATGACCAGCACCTGCCCCATCGTCACCTGTTTGAACCACTTGAAGTCCTCGGGCAAATGCCACGGGATTTTATTGCCGTTCCCAATGACGCGGTTGAGCGACATGGCGGCTATGGCGGTAAAAACTTTCATGGCTTCAAGGTGCAGATTGAAAATTGCAAGTTGTGGAGGCGGCCGTGAGCAGGAAAACCTGCGACCCGAAACAAACGTTCAGCCGGCAACACCGTGTCTCACACCGCCACCGGCGCCTTGATGGCTGGGTGCGGGTCATAACCTTCCAGCGTGAAGTCCTCAAACTGGAAGTCATGAATGTTCTTCACCGCCGGATTCAGTTTCATGCGCGGCAACGGGCGCGGTTCGCGGCTGAGTTGCAGCTTCACCTGTTCGAGGTGGTTCGCGTAGATGTGCAGATCGCCGAAGGTATGAACGAAATCGCCGGGCTTGAGATCCGTCACTTGCGCCACCATCAAGGTGAGCAGCGCATAGCTGGCGATGTTGAACGGCACGCCAAGAAACAAATCGGCGCTGCGCTGGTAAAGCTGGCAGGACAGTTCGCCGTCCTGCACAAAAAATTGAAACAACGTGTGGCACGGCGGTAGCGCCATGCCTTCGATCTCGCCGGGATTCCACGCCGTGACAATGAGCCGCCGGCTGTCCGGATTGCGGCGAATCTGTTCGATGACCGTGTCAATCTGGTTGATGGACCGGCCATCGCCACTGCGCCAGTCCGTCCATTGCGCCCCATAGACCCGCCCGAGGTTGCCGGTGGTGTCCGCCCATTCGTTCCAGATCGTCACGCCGCGTTCCTGGAGCCAGCGCACATTCGTTTCGCCCCGCAAAAACCAGAGCAATTCGTAGATGATGGACTTAAGGTGAACCTTCTTGGTCGTGACGAGCGGAAAGCTGGAGCGCAAATCAAAGCGCGCCTGCGCCCCGAAGAGCGAGTAAGTGCCCGTGCCCGTGCGGTCGGCCTTGAACTTCCCGTGGTCAAGCACGTGGCGGAGGAGATCGAGATACGGCTTCATCAAAACTGGGCAGCCATTTAAGCCGGAACGCTGTCAAAAGGCAAAACATCCAGCGTGCTTGAGTTTAGTTGTGGTTCCGCCCGCCCCGCCAGAACCCCGGGATCCAGCCCCGGCCGGACCGGTTGAACCCCGCCGTCGGCCCCGGCTGGCGCCCCTTGCACGCCCTTCTTTACAGCCACAGAAGCGGGGACTATGCTCGCGCCCATGGCTTCGAATTACGATTCAACCGAGTTTGTGGACAGCGATTTTCAAGCGCACAAGACGCCCGCCGCCAGCGCCGGATTCGCCTCCCTCTCCCCCCGCGCCCCCACGCGCGAGGAAGTTGACCTCAAGGTCACCGAAGCGCAGCAAAAACTGGCCGAGCTCAAGCGTGTGCAGGAGGAACTCGAGCGGGAACGGGCCGCCCTCGAAGAAACGCGGCGCCGCCAGCTGGAATTGACGAACGGCCGGCAGGAGATGATCCAGCATCTGAGCCGCGGTCTTGAATTGTTGGAAAAGGCGGAATTCGACGCCCGGCGGGAAGCCGAGCAGATGAAGCTCGTCATCGCCGAGTTTCGGACCGCGCACGACCAGCTCAACGGCATCAACGAGGAAACCTGGAACAAGGAAAGTTTTGAAACCGAGCTGTCCCGGGCCCTGGCCGTGGTCGAAAACGCCCGAATGGAATGGAACGCGGCCCGGCTGCGTTTCCCGATTCTTTCCGGGCAACGGCCGGAACCTCAAAGCAGCAGTGACCGCCAGCCCGCGACCGCGCCTTCACTGCTGGCGAATCAGAGTCTCTTCAACCTGTGCAAATTGGGGCTCGCCCTCACCTGGCCGCTGGCCGTCGTGGC
Organism: Verrucomicrobiia bacterium; assembly: GCA_035765895.1. Lineage (NCBI taxonomy): Bacteria > Pseudomonadati > Verrucomicrobiota > Verrucomicrobiia > Verrucomicrobiia bacterium. The sequence continues at coordinate 49,926 of DASTWL010000007.1, forward strand.
GCTGGCTGGCATGGGCGTCATGATCTTCCTCGCGTTGCGGCACTGATGGCTTCCGCATGGCCTGGTTCAAAAAAAAGGCCGATCCGATTTCCGACCGCGCCCGGGCTTTGAATGCCGAGATCGCGGCGCTGGAGCAAAAGATCAAGCGCTACGAGTCGCAAGTTGACGGCCAAACCACCGGCCCGCGCCTGCGTTCGACCGCCATGCCGCGCCAGGCCGCCGCCCCGAAACCGGAGCCGCCGCCCACACCGACCGCGCCCGTCTTTGAAAAGGTGGATACGGCGCGGTTGATGAAGCCGGTTGAACCGCCGGCCACCGCGGAGCATTTCAATGAATTCGGCGTGCGCAAATACGATCTGCCCGCGCTGCTGCGACGTTGGCGGGAGCATTTCCGCGCCCCGACTGCGAGCAATCCCAAGCTGGTCAATTATCTGGCCGCCGGGGGTATTCAGGGCATGCGTCCGCTGCGCCGGGAAAAGCGCATTGCCCGGAATCGCTTCCTCGCGCTGGTGGCCATTTTGTTGCTGGCGCTGATCGGGTTGATTGCCGTCTTTGTCCACGGACACTAACACCGCGAGCCATGAACGCTGCGCCCATTACCTCGCTGCCCATTGCCACCAACGCCGGGACGTTTACCGCTCATTATTCGATGCAAGGGCTCTGCGCCCTGGACTTCCCACCAGCCGGAAAAGGAACCCCGAGACGCCCCATCCCGCCGGTGGGAAACATTCACGCCTGGCACCAGCTCACCACCGAAGCCGTGGCAAACATTCTCGTCGGCCGCACGCCGCGTGAACTTCCGCCGCTCGATTTGTCGGTCGGAACGGATTTCCAACGCCGCGTGTGGGAGGAGATGACGTGGACTCCGTGTGGCGAAACGCGCAGTTACGCCGAAATCGCCCAAGCCATTGGCCGGCCCAAAGCGGTCCGCGCCGTCGGCGGCGCCTGCGGAGCGAACCCGATTCCACTCCTGATTCCCTGTCATCGCGTGCTGGCCGCGGGCGGCAAGCTGGGCGGTTTCAGCGGCGGTTTGGAATGGAAGCGAAAGTTGCTGGCCATTGAAGGCATTGTGATGTGCTGAGCCACTGCCGGCCGGCGCAACGTCGCGGCGTTCAGGAGGCGGCGGTGTTTTTCAGGCTGTGCCGGTGCGCGATGGAATACATCAGAATCCCGCCCACCACGCCGAACGGCACGAGATAGTAGAAGTAATAGCCCCACCCTTTCGCATCCAGCACGTAGCCCAGTCCTTTGATGGCCAGCGCAGCGCCGAAGTATTGGAACGCATCGATGCAACCGGAAGCGAACGCGGCCATCTTGCGTCCACCGATGTCCATGGCCGCCGCCGGTCCGAGCAGGGAGTGGGTTGAATTCACCGTGAACGAGACGAGCACGAAGAACACCAGCGCCCAGTTCACCGTTTTCACCTGTGTGGCCGCGAGCAGCACGCATACCTCCAGAACGTAAACACCTGCAGCCACCGGCGCGCGGCGCGAATGGAAAAAGCGATCCGAAATCCACCCGGACAACAACGAACCGGCCGAGGCGACGAAGGGAATCAGAAAGCCCAGCCACTGGAATTTGCCGCCGTTCATGTCGAGGTGATGCACCTCCTGAAAAAAACGCGGGAACCATTGGTCGATGCTTTGCCGCACCGCCCCGGTGCACGCATACGCCGCGGCCATGATCCAGACCACGGGATTGCTCACGATTTGCTTAAAGACCAGGCTGAGTTGCCCGTGAATATTGGTGTCCGCGTGATCTGCCTCCCCCGGAAACAGGTTACGGTAGCCGCATTCCTCGGGTGTATCCTTGACGCACAGGGCAAGCACGATGGCCACCACGCTGGCGACCATGGCCGGAATCCAGAACAACCAGCGCCAATGCTGCGGCGGCACCTGCCACATCCCCAGAAACGTGAATCCCGCGAGCAACGCCGGCAGCAGCTTGTTGGCGACAAGCCGGCCGAGATTGATCATGAAGCCAAAGATGCCCGCAAACGTGCCGCGTTGCTTCTCGCTGAACCACGAGCTGTTGATCTTGATGAAGCCCGGCGCGCCGAAAGACTGCAAATAGCCGTTCAAGCCCCACAACAATGAGAACAGCGAAAGCAGGCCCCAGAACGACGCCGCGCCGAACAGGACATTGACGGCCACCGTGCCAAATGCACCGATCAACATGGCGCGTTTGCCGCCGATCTTGTCCGTGAGCAAGCCGTTGAGAATCTGTCCGCAGCCGTAGGCGATGAAGTTCACCGACAGGATGGTGCTCATGTCGGACTTCGTGTAGTGAAACTCGTCCGCGATGGCCTTGTTGGCGTAGGAGAAGTTGTAGCGGCAGAGATAGTAGCTGGTATACATCAGCCCCACCACCGCCCAGTTCAATCCGCGCCGCGCCCGAAATCCCGGCGGCAGCGGGGCCGGTCCAACGGCCGCCCTCGACGCATCGTCAGACGCGACCGTTGACGGCGAAGGTGATTGGGCGTGCACACTGCATTGTCACCAGCACGCTTCGGAGCTGCAACCGTTTCCGCGAAAGAATTATTCGCAAGTTATTCCTGCGCCACGAAACCGGGCGGCGTCTTCTTCTCGACTTCCACCAGATAACGTCGCGTGGCCGCCGGGAGTTCGTGCCAGATTTTCCGGGCGAGGAAAATGCCGACGACCGCAAACGGCACGAGAAAGATGGGCCACCACTGCCAGTTCCACGACGTGATGTAGCCGAGGCAGACGGATTGCAAACCGCTGCCCAGATACGCGAATCCATCAACAATCCCCGAACAGGTGGCCGTCGCCTTGCGCCCGCCAAAATCCGTCGCCGCCGTGCCGGACATCAGCGACGTCACGCCAATGCCGCCGAGCCAGATGAGCACCGCCGCGGTTCCCACGACGACCGGTTGAGAATGCAGAAACACCGCCATGACCGTCGCCATGAGCAGGATGAAGCCGCACAACAATGCCGCCGGCGGACCACGCCGCGAGTGGAACAGCTTGTCCGAAATGATGCCGCCGGCGAAGCCACCCACAATGCCCGACAGGCAGAGCAGCAGGCCCCAATGCTCCATGAAAAAGTCCGCGCTCGGATGGCCCACCTGGCCCGTTTGTTTGATGAACGTTTGATACCATTGGGCAATGCCATTCCGAAACACGCCCGAGGTCAGTTCAACGCAGGCAATCAACAGCATCAACGGACTGCCCAGCACTTTTTTCAGCAGATCCATGGTGGTGTATTCCACGTGCATCTGCCCTGACGAAGCATCGTGCGTGTCGAAATGCGGGAAATTCGCCTCTTCCGGCGTGTCCTTGATCAACCACGCGTCCAGTGCCGCCCAGCCCAGCAGAATGATCGCGGGGATGAAGAACACGGCCCAGGTCGCATCCACCGGATGGCCGGGAACAGCAAAGATTTTCTGCACCCAACGGTGCAACCACCCGACCTCGCCCGCGGGGCTGGCCTGCGTCATCCGCACGATCGCCTGGCCCCAATCGAAGGCGAAGTAAACGCCGAAGGAAATGAGCGTCCCAAAAATCGCGCCAAATACGCCGCGCTCGCGCACGTGGAACCAGTAGGCCTTGACCTTGATGATGGACACCGCACCAAAGCTCTGAAAATACATGTTCACCGAATAGATGATCGAGAACGCCACGACCATGTTCATCTTGAGCTGGCCGGTTACCACGAAGTAGGTCAGCACGCCCAGCGCGATGTTGGCGAGCGCGGACCCGATTGCCGCGACAAGGATGCCCCGCTTGCCGCCCATTTTGTCCACCAGTGGTCCGTTGACGAGGAACGACAGGGCGTAGGTCCACGTGCCCGCGGCGAAAATCCAGCCAAACTCGGTGTTCGACATGAGGGATCCCATCGCATTTTTTGAGACGGCGAGGTTGTAACGTCCCATGTAGAGGAACGCGTAGGTCATGCCGAGCGGGAACCAGTTGATAAACCGGCGAAACATGAACCCGCCGCCGTGCCGCAGCGGGTTGTTGTAGAAGTAGAGGCCGATCACCACGGCCATGCACAGACCGACGATGCTCAGTGACATGTGAAACTTTCGAATGACGCCACCATGGTGCAGGAGACTACGTCGGCCCACAGATCCCGGTCAAAAGGTTTCTCCGGTTGTCCAGGTTTTCGTGAGCGAAAGCCGTTATCGGTGAGGCAGGACACAGCGTGACCGTCGCCTTCGTCGGACTGGCGCCGGTTCGTTTTTCCCTATACTGTTGGCTCTGTGCAGGCCGAAACTGAAGCCCAGTTGCTTGCCCGCTGTCGCCGCGGCGACGCGGCGGCATGGGACGCGATCTTCGACCGGCATTATGCGCCGACAATGCGGTTCGTCTTCACACTCGGTGCCGCGTTCGCCCCCGAAGATGCCGAGGAGATTTGTCAGGAGACCTTCCTCGCGGCCATCCGGAATCTCGCTTCGTTTCACGGGCGCTCCCAATTTCAGACCTGGCTCTTCCGGATTGCCGTCAACAAGGCTCGTGATTATCGGGAACGGCAAAATGCCATTAAACGTGGGGGTGGCCAAATACCCCTTTCCCTCCACGCGGAACATCCCGAAACCGGCCTGTTCATTGATCCGCCATCGTCACTACCCGGACCGGATGGGGCCATCCTGCGCGCGGAACAGGCGGTTCAGTTGCACGAAGCCTTGAACGAACTGGGCGGCCCCTGTCAGGAAATCATTGAGCTGCGGTATTTTGCCGAATTGAGCTACGAGGAAATTTCGGCCGACCTCGAATTGAACCCCAAAACCGTCAGTTCACGGCTCAGCAAGTGCCTTGACCGGCTGGAGCAAATTGTGAAGCGCACTTTTTTGCGGGAGACATCCCGCGCAACTTCCGTCCAATGAAATGACCGTATGGCCGAAACGCCCCAACATGAACTCGAGAAATTGCTGAGTGACTACGCCCGCCAACGCCGGGCCTCCGCGGAGGTGAAGGAAATGCACCCGGCCACCCGCCGCCTGCTCCAGGCGGAAGTGCGCCAGCACTTTGGCGCCCCGCCGCCGCCCGCACCAACGCGCGCACCGGCCTGGTGGCGCCGGCTGTTGCCCCGCCTTGTTTTCGCCGCCGCCCTCGTCGTCGTGTTGGGCACGGCCGTTGTATGGAATTTTTCATCGCGCTCGAAAATCGCAGAGCGGCTGGCTTTCGTCGGCCCGTCCGAACGAGTTCCACAAACCGTGTCAACACCCGCACCGTCCGCACCAATCAATGCACCTGCGCCCCGGGCTGCCGGCAGAGAGGCCGCCCGCGCCGAGCGTTCAAGCGGGATGGGCCATTTAAAACAGGAGACCGATTCACTCGCCGGCGAAGCGCCCTCAGCCAATGCGTTGGCCCGCCCCCTCGCCAAGACGGCGGCAACTGATGTGGCAACACGCGCCAACCTTCTCAACGATGCGGCCGGGGGCTACTACGGCAATCCGCCGACGGTATCCTCGGCCGAGGAGCCAGTTCCCGCGGTGCCGGCCAAATCGCTGGCTGCCGCCGGGTTCAAGGAGGGCGTCTCAACGTCGGAAGAGCCCCCCCCCGCGCTGGCTGGAGCCCAGATGCAAAACGTCGCGGGTCTGGCGCAAATGAATTCCACTCAACTGTTCCGCAACGTGGTCCTGGTCAACAAAGTCAAGGCCGCCGCGAAGTTTCCCGTGCTAAATGAGTTCACGGTGCAGCAAAACGGCAGTTCACTGACGGTGGTGGATCACGATGGCTCCGTTTACCGTGGCTACGCCAACCTGGCCGCGCAAACTACGGCATCCGACCGACCGACCGGAGACGTTTTGGACAAGCAAACCTTCACAGACCAAGCCGCCCTGCAAGGATTCACCGGCCTCGCCCCCAATCAAAAAGTGTCCGGCGCCCAAGTCCAACAGGCCGTTGAGCCGCAGAGTTATTATTTCCGGGTGGAGGGCACCAACCGCAGCCTGAATCAGCGCGTCGTCTTCACCGGCAATCTGCTGCAAAACCCCGCCGCCAATCTCCAACAGAACAACACGGTGAACCAGACGTTCATGCAGCAATCCGTGGCGCGGCAAAACCTCAAGAACGGGCTGCCCGACGGAGCCACGATGAACAACTACATCAACGGCCAGCTTCAACTCGGCAACAGCAAGACCAGCACGGAGTTGAACGCAATCTCGATGAAGCATTAGGGGATAACAACCGAAGAATGGTGCGCACGGCAGGACTTGAACCTGCACGCCGTTAGGCACTACCACCTCAAAGTAGCGCGTCTGCCAATTCCGCCACGTGCGCGAAGCGGCGCAGAGTCAACCAAGGCCGCCGCGCTTCTGCAAGCTGTTTTCAAGCCTTGCTCAGTCAAATTTGTCGCCGCGTTAACGCACGGACTGCGACAAAAACAAACACGGCTGGCGTGGGCGTGTTTTATAACTGACCTTTCTGCTAAACTTCCGTCAACTAACACTCACGCCCGCGTCAGCCAAGGTTAACGTCCGCCCATTTTGGCATTCGTCAAGTGCGTTCCTGCCGGACTTCGAAGGCGTGGGGTGGAATCGTTTGAAAAAATGGCTCAAAGGTTTCGCCGCCAAAGCCGAAATCTCCCAAAAACCCTTTCGTTGACGCGCTAATGGCGACCGGCCGACGGGTGAATGGATTACGATACGCCAGTCCTACCGCCCGCAACCCCAGCAGCGCATTCGGCTGCCCGCCGTAGAGTTCATCGCCGACAATGGGACAACCGGCCAGTGCCAGGTGAATCCGGATTTGATGCTGCCGCCCCGAGCGCGGGCGCGCTTCGATGAGATGTTTGCCCCCGGCACTGGCCACCAGCCGAAACGCAGTTTCGGCGTCCTTGCCACGCCGGTCGGGCCGCATGCGGCCGTGCTCTTCCGGGTCGGGCGCCAGCCGGTCGTTGCAGGTCCATTCATTTTGGCACGGCGCCCTGGCCGATACGGCGAGGTAGATTTTTTCGACCTGCCGGGTTTCAAACAAGGCGCCCAGCGAATCGAGCGCGCCCTGGCTTTTGGCGAACAGCAAAATGCCGGTCGTCTCGGCATCGAGCCGGTGGACGTATTTCAGAAAGCGCAAATTGCGGGAACGCGCCCAATAATGGCCGGCTCCGATGGAGGAAGTGATCGCTGCCTGGAGATTGCGCTGCGTGCGCTGCCATGAAAATGGCACCAGCATCCAGCCCGCGGGCTTGTCGATGGCCAGGACCGACCGGTCCTCATACAGAATCGGGATGGGCGCTTCCTTGAACAGTTCGATGCAGTTTGGCCTGGCCATGCTGAAACGCGACGTTGTGTGCGGTTGAAACCAGATGCGGCGCCGTCATTCGGCCGTGCGGTCTGGGAATCCCCTCAAAATCAGGCCGGCGGGGGGAAGAAACGGCCAAAAAACTTGGTGCACCCATGAGGAGTCGAACCTCAAACCTGCTGATCCGTAGTCAGCCGCTCTATCCAATTGAGCTATGGGTGCTCAAGGGACGCGGAAGTTAAACCGCATCCTCTCAGCGTCAAGTTCTTTCTCCAATCCGCACGAGTTGTCTTGCAGCGCGCGGCGCCTTTTTCTAAACCAACCGCCACCATGGCAGCCACTCGCACGATCAATTCTTTTGACCTGCAGGAATTTCTTGAAACCCGCACCCAGGCGGTGAACGCCGCCTTGAGCCGTTACCTGCCGCCCGCCCAAACCAGGCCGGCGACCCTCCACGCGGCGATGCGTTACCCGTTGTTTGCCGGCGGCAAACGCATGCGCCCGGCCGTGTGTCTGGCGGCTGCCCTCGCCTGCGGCGGCGACGAGGCGGAGGCCATGCCGCTGGCTTGTGCCGTTGAATGCATACACACCTACTCGCTCGTCCATGATGATCTACCGTGCATGGACGACGACGACCTGCGCCGCGGCAAACCCACCACCCACGTGCAATTTCGCCCCGCCAACGACGCGGCCGGACGGAAACGCGGCGAAGCCATTGCCCTCCTCGCGGGCGACGCGCTATTGACGCAGGCCTTTGAAATCGCCGCTCAATGCCGTGGCTGGCCACGTTACTCGCATCAGGATGTCATGCTCGAACTGGCCCGGACGGCCGGTTCGCTGCAATTGATTGCCGGTCAGGTGGCGGACCTCGAAGGCGAAGGCCGCAAAGCAGACGTCAAACAACTGCGCTACATCCACGAGCGCAAGACCAGCGCCCTGCTCTGTTGCTCCGTGCGCCTCGGCGGGATGAGCGCGAATTGCACGCCCGCCCAGCTCAAAGCGCTCACGGATTTCGGCTATAACGTTGGACTGGCATTTCAGGTCATCGACGACATTCTGGATGTCACCCAGACCAGCGAAAAGCTGGGCAAGACCGCCGGCAAGGATGTTAAATCCCAAAAATCGACCTACCCTGCGCTGGTCGGATTGGAACGTTCGCGCAAAATCGCGACCCAACTCACAAACAAGGCCTTCGCCGCGTTGAAGACGTTCCGCGGGCGAGCGGTCGCATTGGAAGCCCTCGCCGAGTTTTTGCTCAACCGCGAGTATTGAGCGTTCCGCTTGGCCGGACCACGCCCTCACCGGCTCGCGTGCTGCCATTGATCCTTGGCTTCCATGACGGAGCGGGGCCCAAGGCCGTCAAGCCATTCGCGCGGGGCCGCATCATCGCGCAAATAGGCGTCCCAAAAGGCGGTCGATAAAGCCAGAATCACGCGATGGTGGTTGGGATTGCGCGGTTCGCGGTCGCCCGGCAATGGCCGGTCGGTAAAGACGGAATGCTCGGCGTTGTTCAGAACCACCTCATACTTGGGCGCGCCATGCAGCGCCGGATACACCCCGAGCCGCGAGGCCAGGTCCGCGTGTCCAATCGGCGCCACATCCTTCGTTCCGGTCATCAGCAGCCACGGAATCGTGACCGCACCGAAGGCCTTTTCAGCGGTGGCGCCCTGCGGTGTGCTGGGACTGAAGGCAATGGCGGCCTTGATGCGCGGATCCGTCAGCTTCTGGCCGGTGAGCGGCAATGTTTCTCCGCTCACCGCTTCCGTGGTTACGGCGCCAAAGGAATGCCCCGACATGCCGACCCGTGTCAGATTCAGCCGGCCGCACAAGCGGTGGCCGGCGTTCGTATTCCACGCCGTCAGCTGGTTCAATACCGCCGGGATGTCCGCCACCCGCAGCAAAAAATTTTCCAGCGAGGCCGCGCGTTGCATGGCTGCGAGCCGCTGCGCCCGGGGCACATTCTGCCAGACGGATTCATCGCTGCCCGGATGCTGCACGAAGACCGCCACGTAACCGCGCGCCGCCCAATGCTCGCCCAGGAACGCGCTGCCCGCACGGGAACCGCCCAACCCATGACTGAACAACACGACGGGTTCGGCGTTGGTGCTTGCCGGGAGGAAAACGCGAATCGGAATGTCCCGGTGTCGCGCGGCATCCGGCACCGTCAAATCCACGCGGACCGGTTGAAATGCCGGGGCCTTCGCCAGCGGATCATAGCCGCCCGATGCGGCCACCGCCGGCATCCCGGTCGCCAGCCAAACCGAACACATTATGCCGCATCCCAATCCCACAACCGTTTTAATGAATGATTGCATGTTTGTCCTGACGCAGGTGCCTGCCCAAATGTTACCGGAGACCGTCAATTTTCCGGCTCCGCTCATCACCCACCCGGTTGGTTGCTCCTGAACAAATGTTCGATGTCGCCGCCAATCATAACTTTGGCACCAAATGGGACGGCGGTGACCTGTCCAAAGCCGCGCAGCCACTGGCATTCAAAAAAGCCGCTCCGACAATTGCCCCCAGGTGGTGGACGTGAATCCGACCTGGCCGTAATCGCGCACTCTTTCAAGCGCTGCACAAAATGCCGTGTCGCTTTTTCGGTGGACGCGCATGTTATGCTTGGAGCGTGAAAAGGCCAGTTTTGGAATTGTCCACCGCCGAAATGACCACCGCGTGGCGCCGGCGCGACGCCGCCTACGACGGCATCTTCTTCTTCGGCGTGAAGACGACCGGAGTTTTTTGTCGTCCATCCTGTCCCTCCCGGCCGAAGCGCGAGCACCTGGAGTTTTTCCACAATGCCGGCGCCGCGCTTCACGCCGGCTATCGTCCGTGCAAGCGATGTCATCCAGAACTGGCCGACGGCCAATCGCCCGCGTGGGTGCGGACATTGATGACGCGCGCGATGACAGCGGCGGATCATCGCCTGACCGGCGCGGCGCTGCGTTCCCTGGGTATTTCGCCGGAGCGAGCCCGGCGCTGGTTTCAAAAGCATCACGGCATGACGTTTACCGCCTGGTGCCGCGGTTTGCACCTCGGCCAGGCCTTTACGCGGATTCGGGCGGGCGAACCGGTGGATAATGTGGTGTTCGACCACGGCTTCGCCTCGCACAGCGGCTTTCGCACCGCGTTCGTGCGCGTCTTTGGCCGCTCGCCCGGTCAGATCGACGGCGATTGTCTGCACGTGATGCTGGTCGAAACGCCGCTGGGCCCGATGCTCGCCGCTGCAACCAGTCGTCACGTCTGTCAGTTGGAATTTGCCGACCGCCGCACCTTGAACCGCAGCTATGCCGGCTTGCACCGACGGTTTGCCCTGCCAGTCGTGCCTGGTGAGAATGAAGCGTTACAGCAGTTGCGGCAGGAACTGCGTGAATATTTTGCAGGTCAACGTCGCGACTTCCACGTGCCCGTGATTCTGCACGGAACGAACTTTCAAAAGCGCGTCTGGCGGGAGTTGCAACGCATTCCCTGCGGTCAAACGGTCAGCTATGAAGCGATCGCGCGACGTCTGGGGGCGCCCCGGGCGGTGCGCGCGGTGGCGCGGGCCAACGGCACAAACCGGCTTTACCTGCTCGTGCCCTGTCACCGGGTCATTGCCAAGGACGGCTCGCCGAGTGGTTACGGCGGCGGCGTCTGGCGCAAACGACGTTTGCTCGCGTTTGAGCAATCAGGTGGTGCGTGACAGTTCGCCGGGCGGCAGCCTGGCCGCGCGCAAGGCGAATTACATCACGCGGTCGAGCAACGGCTCGTTGCGAATGTAGCGGGCAAAATTATCCAAAAAATGGCGCACCAATGTTTTGGCCTCGCCGGTGTGACCGCCCGCCGTATGCGGGGTGATGAAGCAATTGGGTTCGCGGCGCAGCGGATGATCGGCCGGCAAGGGTTCCGGATCGGTCACGTCCAGCCAGGCGGCGGCAATCCGCTTCGCCCGCAAGACTTCGCACAACGCCCCTTGATCCACGGTGCTGCCCCGACCAATGTTGTAGAAGACGGCGCCCGGCTTGAGTTCCGCCAGTCGCTTGCGATTGAAGAAGCCACGCGTCTCTGCGCTGTCCGGCAAAATATTGACGATGTGATCTGCCTCCCGCGCCAGAACACCGGCGAGCTGGTCCCCGATGATGACGGGAATCCCCTCATCGCCGCGCGCCTTGCGCCGGTAGGCCAGCACATTCACGCCAAGCGGGCGCAACAGTTCGGCCAGCCGGCGACCGATGGCACCGTAACCCAGAATCAATACCGTGTCGCCGCGCAGCGTGGTGGACGCCTCCCGCAACGTGTTCCACTCCGGCGACCCATTGGGCGCCCGGCTGGCCAGCGCGACCGGCAACTGCCGGGCCTGCGCCAGCAGGAAACTTAGCGCGTGGACCGCGCAGGCCTCGTTGTAAACGCTTGCACTGTTGCTCAGCAGCACTCCGCGTTCGGCCATTTGTGCCCGGAACGACGGCGTGTCGTAGCGGGTAATGCCGGACGAACTGACGTGAATCCATTTCAGCCGCGGCGCCCCGCCGATCGCCGCCACGTCGGGCTGGCCAAACGCAATGTCCGCCGCGGCGAACTGCGGATCCGGTTCCGCCTTGGCCAGCACGGACGTCACTGGCACGGCGGGCAGCACCAGTTCATGGCCCGACGTGCCCTCCCGCAACATTTGCAGAATGTCCGGCGGCGTCGGCAAATCAACGAAGATGCGAAGCGGTTGCATGATGTGAACCGGCTCAAACTGTGCCGCGCACCACGCCGCCATCCACACGCATCGCCGCGCCATTGGTGGCGCTGGCCAGCGGCGAGCAGATGAAGGTCACCAGGCCCGCCACTTCGTCCACGGTGGCGAACCGTTGCAGCAACGACGTAGGCCGCACGCTGCGGAAGAATTCCCGCTCGAACTCCCCGGATGTTTGCTGCGCATTGGCCGCGAGCTGGTTCACGAAATCCGTCACGCCCTCCGAGGCGGTGGGACCGGGCAGCACGGCGTTGACGGTTACACCCGTTGCCTTGGTGAGCTGGGCGATGCCGTTGACGAGGGCCAGCTCCGCGGCCTTGGTCATGCCGTAGTGAATCATTTCCTCCGGAATCTGGATGCCGCTTTCGGAGGAGATGAACACCACGCGTCCCCAGTTGCGCTGCAACATGCCGGGCAGATAGGCGCGGGTGAGCCGCACGCCGGACATGACGTTCACCTGGTAAAACCGGTCCCAATCGGCGTCGGGAATCGCCGTGAAGGGCTTCGGCTCGAAGATGCCCGCGTTGTTCACGATGATGTCCACGTCAGGCAACTGCCGGACCAGTTCCGCGCACCCTGCCGCGGAGGACACATCCGCCGCGATGCCCCGAACCCGCGGACCAATTTGGGCGGCGGCCGCCTGCGCGGAAGCGGCGCTGCGGCCGTTGACGATGACGTTTGCCCCCTCGACCGCCAGGTGTCGGGCGATGGCAAAGCCAATCCCCTTGGTGGAACCAGTGACGAGAGCCGTTTTGTTTTCCAGTTGCAGATTCATGCTTTGGATGGCACGCCCATGCGCGTGACGAGCGAAAATCTAGCGCAAGAAATGAACGACGCCAGTGCAGCGCGGATTTTTCCCTCCGTGCGGAATGCCCCCACTCTTCCATGGCCGCCAAGACCGGCCGGCCAACCGGCTTGGCAACCAACGTCTGCTCAGCGCAGCCGCCAGACGATGCGCGCCTTCTCCAGGTCGTAAGGCGACATTTCCATTTTGACGCGGTCCCCCACGGTCAGTCGCACCCAGCGCTTGCGCATTTTGCCGCAGATGGTGGCCAGCACGAGATGCTTGTTGTCCAGTTCGACCCGGAACATGGTCCCGGGCAGGACGGTTTGAACGCGTCCCTCCACTTCGATGTGTTCTTCTTTCATAAGGTCATAATCAGCAGTCACCGCATCCCGGCATGCTCACCCGTTGGCGCCAGGGATTGATACCGGCCAAACAAAAAGCGGAGTCCGGTTCGCACCAGACTCCGCGTTGCAAGTCAAAGCGAGGCTTAGTAGCGGTTGCGGCGTTCGCCGCTGAATTCACGCCGCGGTCCGCCGGCGCGTTCTTCGCGCGGCTTGGCAACGTTGACGGTCAAGGCCCGGCCGCCGAGATCCTGGCCATGCAGTCCTTCGATGGCTTTTTGGGCCTCGTCGGCGGAGCTCATGGTGATGAAACCAAACCCGCGCGGACGGCCGGTCATGCGATCCATCATCAGATTCGCTTCGGTGACCGTGCCAAACGCGGCAAAGGCGTCCTGCAAGTCGTTTTCGGTGGTGTTGAAGGAAAGATTACCCACAAACAATTTATTACTCATGTGATGTTTAAGTCCTAGACGAATCGTGACTTCAAACAGACTGTTTCCGGAAATCGGATTTCAAATCATCACTGAACTGAAGTTCACCTGAGGATTCACCACGCCTGGGAGGAGACAAATTATCTATCAGACGCGGGCAGGATGAACGTTCCGCGGAAAATAGCAACAACTATCTCCGATTATTTTGCCCATCCCCAAACCGAACGTCCGGGAGTCACGGCCTTGCGTGGGCCAGCAATGCCTCGATCAGCTTGCTGCTCACCGCGATGGCGGTGCCGTGGCGGATGCCTTTCGGCATGACGAGCTGGCGGGTCACATCCTCCCACGTCTGCCAGTCGCGCGTGCGCAGGGCGCCGTAGTGATGATCGGTGTAGCAGTCGTAATAGACGTAATAGTCGTCGCCCACGCGAAGCGCAGTCGGGCCTTCGACCCACTGGCGCGTGAACGGCGGGCCCGCCGGCGGAAACGGCCCTTCGGGATTGTCGGCCTGCGTGAGGCGCAGATTCTTCTTCGCCACCGGTTCCATGGTCTCGTCCTTCACCATCATTTTCCACTGGTCGCCAACCTGAATCATCGTGGCATCAATGACGTTGAAACCCGGATCGTAGAACAACCGTGTCGGCGTGAACGTTTTGAAATCCTTCGTCGTCGTGCAATAGATGCGGTGGTTGTTGCCACCATCGGCTGTGCTCGCGGTTTCGGGGAAACGACCCGGAATCGTCGAGGCCCAGTAGATCAGGAAATCCTGCCGCCCTGCGTCCCAAACAATTTCCGGAGCCCAGCAATTTTTCACCGTCGGTTCCTGGGCCATCACGGGAAGCGCCTGTTCTTCGCTCCAGTGCAGAAAGTCCTTCGTCGAAGCGTAGCCGATGGTCTTGCCGCCCCATGCCGTGGTCCAGACCATGTGGAAGGTGCCGTCCGGGCCCTGGGTCACGCATGGGTCGCGCATCAGCCTGGATTCGCCCACGAGCGGCTTGAGATAGCTGCGTCCGTGATTGAGCGCCTCCCATTTCAGGCCGTCGGCGCTCCAGGCGAGATGCAGACCGTCCTCGCCGTTGTTGATGAAATAGGTGAACAGATAAGCCTTGGCGGGAACACTGGTTGCCGAACCGCGAACCGAACGTGTTCCGGAAATCCGATACAACCCCGCGCCGTGCCACGGAATTTCCGGTGCGAATGTGTCACTGACTTCTCCCACATCCGTGCGGGCCCACAAATCCCGGACATGGCAGGCGCCGGTGAAACCCGCTTCGGCCAGTGACGCCATGATTTTAGCACCGGTTGCATCGGAATCCTTCGGCCGGTCGGCGACGTTGAACAACGCCAGATAGCGATCCGTCGAGCCGGGAACATCCGCCACCCAGGCCGCGGCGCCCGCGCGCCGGAACAATTGCCGGTTGCCGGTGCTGTGTTGATTGACGGCGATGACTTCCGGATTGGTCAACATCGCGAGCGTCGCGTCGTCCAGCTTGGTCAGGTCGCCGCCCATAATGAGCGGGGAGCGGAAGATGCTCCATAGCGTCATCAACGTGACCTGCTCGGCCGGCGTGAAATGCGTCTGACGCCGCCCCATGTCCAGCGTGCCCAGCGGCAGCATGTCCGCATCCGGGAAATGGCCCGCGCCGATGTAAGGTTCCCAGTTGTGGCAGCGCGCGAACTGTTCCAGCAGTGCCTGCCAGTTGTCCCAGAAGTCGTCGCTGATGCGCCATTGGTTGGCGTGATGCGAAATGTGCTCCCCCTCGGCGACCGGTGTCTCTCCCGGCGACGTGCTGAACACAATCGGCCGACCACAACGGTCAATCGCCTTGCGGATGGCTTCAATCTCGGGCTGATGATACGGCCGGCTCAGGTCATCCACCTTCACCAGGTCCACGCCCCATGACGCGACGAGTTCGAAGAGCGAGTCGTAATACTCCTGTGCGCCCGGCTTCGACATGTCCACGCCATACATATCCGAGTTCCACGCGCAAATGCTGTTGGTGTCCGCGATGTCGGCGGCGCGCGCCGTGGTGCCCTTGAGGGCGGTGTTTTGCTGCACGGCCTGACGCGGGATGCCACGCAGCAGATGGATGCCGAACTTGAGCCCCTTGCCATGAAGGTAATCCGCCAGCGGTTTGAAGCCGGCGCCATTCGCTGCCGACGGGAAACGGTTCGTCGCCGGGAGCAACCGGCTGAATTCGTCCATCACCAGCGGCGCGCCGCGACGGTAATTGAACCCCGTTGCATGCGGTTCAAACCATTGAATGTCCACCGTGACATATTCCCAGCCGAACGACTTGAGTTTGTCAGCCATTACGTCCACCTGCCCCTTCGTCTGCGCCTCGGTGACGGTGGTGGCGAAGCAATCCCAACTATTCCAGCCCATCACCGGCGTTTCGGCCCAAGACCAGAAGGCAGGGGTGTTGGTTTGCGCCGGGGCGCCAAAGGACCAAACCAAGGCGGCGAGAAGAGAAAGTTTCCGAATCATGGTATGATGTTTTGTCCATCTTGCAAACGCGCACTCATTCTATAAAGCGCAATTTGCCGCCAAAAACCGGCAGGCTTTCCACCCGAATGAAGACCAAACCGTCCTCCAACCGGTCGCCCAAGCGGTTTGTCCCAATAATTCGCCCCGCGGTGACACGCACCATCCGGACCGGCGGGCGCCGGTTCAACGCCGCTCAATTGCCGTCGGGCTTCCGATCTGAATGCATCGGACTGGCCGGCACGGCAAAGGTGCCGACCGGATCGGGCTTCGCGGGATCGAATCCCGTGAAATCCGCCGTCAAAGACGCCGCCAACGGCAGCTTGTTTGCGCGGAGTCCCTCCGCCACACATTTGGCCAGTTCATAACTGCCGTAAGCCTTGTGATGCGTGCCGTCCTGAAAGGCCTGGTCGAGGTCGGAACCCAGCGCCCGGTAAAACACCCGGCTCATCGCGTGCAGATCGATCAACGCCGTCCCCTGCTCGCGCGCCACGTCCCGCACGGTCTGTGGATAGCCCGCCAGCGTGTCGTGTTCGAGCCCGGCCTTGCGCTCCATGGAGGTGATCAGCACGGGCGTTCCGCCCTTGGCACGGCATTCTTCAACGATCTTTTCCAGGTTCGCCTTGTAGGTGGCCAGTGCGTTCGTCGCCTTGTCCTTCATGTCGTTGTGGCCGTATTGCAGCAACAGCCAGTCGCCGGGCTGCATGAGGCTGAACACCTTTGCGAATCGCCGGGCGCCCAGCGAACTCCGGATGGATTCGCCCGACTCCGCATGATTCGCGAGGGCCACGCCAGGTCCGAAGAACCGCGTCAACATCTGCCCCCAACTGTTCCACGGCTCCAGCGGCTGATCGCACACGGTCGAATCGCCAAGGATGAACACGGTCGGCACCTTGGCCGGCGTGATGGCCAGCGCCGCCAGGCCCGGGCGCGAGCCGTTGAATTCGAGCGTCAACTTGTCGTCCCAATCCACCATCTCGGTCTGCTTTTCCCGGGGCTTGAGATGCACATGATCACCTCCCGCGATGGCCGGCGTGCGCAGGTTCACCGCAATGGTGCGAGTCACAAATTCGCCCGGCTGCGTCACCACGCGCTCGAGCATCAGGCGGCGCAGCTCCGCCTTAACCGTGTTCGTCGTGGCGTCGTGCACATCCCCAAACGTGATGGCCACGTGGTAATTGCCTTCGGGCAGGGCCACGGAAAAGTAAAAGGGCTGGCCGTCCGTTGCGCCGGCGGGGCCGGTTCCGAGATCGAAGCCGTAACCCCGCTCGGGCGTGAAGTGGTCCCCGGGCGTGACGGGCTGAAAGCCCGGCCGGACGGGGCCGGACGGGAATTGGAACCGCATGATTTCCGCGGCCGGGCTGGAAAGACCGCCCGCGACCGCGCTGACCATCAGCAATGCTGCAACGGCTGACTTCATGCGGTCATTCAAACGCAGCCGCCGTGCGGAGCCGAACACTATTTCGGGTGATTTTCTGGCGACAACCCCTTTGTCGTGGGACGAATTTTTGAAAGCCGCCGGACCGTGCCCGCGCTCAAGGTGTGCCCGCAGCCGCACTGACGCTGGAACCGGGCGTGCCCAAGACGTCGTTGAAGAACGGGCGCAAATGCGCCGGGATGTAACGTTCGGCCCATTCCGGGTGCCCCGCCGGCATGCCAGTCGAAGACCAGTTCATCCCGCTTTTGATGCTGATGTTGATCTCCCCGGCCGGATGCCGCTGCACGGAAATCGTCTTCACCTCGGCACCGAAGTCGCTGAACTCGGATGCCAGCCAGCTCTCGGCGCTTTGCAGGACCAGCCCGGCCCGCTGGTAGCCCAGTTCGGCGTTCAGCACGGCCTCAAACTGCGCTTTGACCTGCGCCCCTTCCTCGGGCATGGCGGGAATCTGCACCGTCACTGTCAATCCGTCCCCCTGCGTTCCCGGCAGGCCCTGGTCAACCAATTTCGCCCGGCTGGCTTCCAGCGCCTGATAATCGGCCGTCAACTGGTTGATCTGCGTATTCAATGCCTGCCGTGTCGCGTCGTCCACGGCCAGCACGGAAGCGGCCGCGGGCAGCAGCCCTTCCGAATCCGCAAACATCCGCAAGCCAAACCGGGGCAACAGGTCCTTGCGCAGCCAGACATACGGCGCCGCTGCATTCCAAGCCGGCATCGCCGTCGGCGGTTCCGTCCAGCGGCTCGCAGGATCCACTGTGGCCAGCTCGTGTTTCGCCCGGGCCACCTCCGTCACCGCCGCCGTCGCGCGCCGTTTCTCCGCGGCGATTTTTTCACGCAGCGTTGCCAGCTCCGCGCGGCTGCCGGCCAGTTGCGCCCCCTGTTCCTGGGTTTGGGCGGCGATGGCGAGGGTGCGTTGACGCCACTGATGGAGCTGCCATTGCCGGCGTGCGCCGACGACGATGGCAATCGCGAGGATTGCGATAACAAGGGTGCTTTTGCGCAGGGTCATGGTGGTGCCTTATTTGAGCTCGGCCTGCTGGTGCGCCCGATCCATCCAGTCCTGCAATGCCGGACGCAGAAAGAGCGGAATGTCGTCCACGTTGATCGTGCCGCTCATGGAGTCGCCACTGGGTTTGCTCAGGCTCCAGTCGAGCCACGCAATGCCTGGCGATGCGGGATGGAACCGCTCCACGTGCGCAAACGGAAGGACGCCCATCGCGGAACTCAGACCATTGAATTCGTCATCCACCGGCATCCAATTGCCGAGTTGCCGGCGCAACAATTCAAGCCGGTCGGGCCCCAGCGTGTCATTCAATGTCGCAAACAGTTCCGCGCGCAATGGCTTCAACTGTTCCGTCACGTCGGGAAACGCGAACACCCGCGTGTCCTCCGGCGTGTGGCCCTGAAGGTCCGCAGCCGTTGGCTTGACGGGTTGAACCCCCGCCGCCTGCGCGGCTTGGAAGGCGGCCATGAAACGGTCGATGGCCGCCTGCGCCTGCTGCGCTTCCGCGCCGGTCATCTGCAAGGCATCCTTCATCTGCTCGCTCAACTCGCCCCGGCGATTGGCGACGGCCGCAATATCCATGTCCCGCAGCAATGACTTGGGGACCCGCACGTAGGGCGAGTTGTCGCTCCACTGATAGACCGGACGCGGCAAACGCCCGGCCAGCTGGGCGCGCAGCCCGTCCCGCTGCGCCTCCGCGTTCACGGTGTCCAATTGCGCCTGGGTCAACGCCTCGCGGGTGCGGCGAATGTCCTGTTCCGAATTCGCGGCGTCCTGCTTCACCGCGGCGAGCCGGGCCGAAAGCACGGCCTGCTCCTGCCTGACATGGGCTTCCGCCCGCCACTGCCACGCCAGCGGCATCGCCGCCACCACGAGACAGGCCGCTGCGGTCTGGGTTTTCGTAAGGCTCATAAGCTTGCAGAGAAACAGGGAGAAACTGCCCGTGCTGGACGCCGTCAAGCCCGCCTGGGCCGCGGACGCCGCCAGCCCCACGGGCGCCGCGTGGGCGGAGGACACCAGCAAGGCCGAAGCGCCGCCCGCCGCCACCACCGCCAGCCCGCGCCGCCGGAAGAATTCGGTCACCTGCTCCAACGCCCGGGAAACCCGTTTGCGCGCGGCATCTTCCGCCACGCCGAGCACCTGGCCCACCTCCCGCAAGCTGCGCTCTTCCATGAAGCGCAGCACCAGGGCCAGCCGTTCGCTTTCGCGCAAATGCAGCAACGCCTCGTCCAGCAGGGGCAGGAGCGGATCCAGCGGCGAATCGCCGTGCCGTTCAAGCCGGCTGATTTCCGCCGCCACATCCTCCCGGCGACGCCGGCGGAGTTCGGCCCGAACGCGGGCCCGGGCTTCGAGCACCGTGGTTCGATGCAGCCACCCGGCGAGCGTCTCCACGCCGCCCAGCCGCGGCGCCTTGCGCGCCAGAATCACAAAGACGTTCTGCGTGATTTCTTCAGCCAGGCCCGAATCGCCCACCTGCCGCATGGCCGTGGCGTGGACAAGATCAACGTGGCGGGCGACCAGCGCCCGGAAGGCGTTTTCCGAATGCTCCCGCACATAGGCGCTCACCAGTTCATGGTCTGAGGACATCGCCGTCATTTCACCTCATAGGCTGCCGCTGGCGAGCAAAACCGGACAAACGAAGTCTCCGCCCCCATCCGTCCGATAACCTGGGCCGGCGGTTGCCGCAGCCAGAGCGGACAAAAGCAAGTGCGCCACCGGGCGTCCGGTGGCGCGCCTTCAAACGAGGTTGAAGCGGCCGTTGGTGTTGGATTTGCCGCCCGGACACAGTCCGGCAGCTCAGCGGGAGGCGTTCTCCAGATGGTCGAAGATTGTATCCAGCACCCGCGCCGTCTGGTAACTGCCATCCAGATTCCATTGGGTTACCTGCGGGTCCGCCTTGGCCCAGGAAGCCGCGCCATCCGTGAACAGAACGTTAAAACCGCGATCCGCATAGTGCGCCCAGAACGTCTGTCCTTGAATCACGTCCACCGCAAAAAGTTTGTGCGGCTCGATCTGACTTTCCTTCTGGTAGCGCCGATGCGTGTCCACACCGCCCGGCAGATTACCGGCGTTGATGGTGCGTGGATTGTAGAAATAGCTGGAACGAACATCGCCCGTGTCGGGGTCGGTCGTAAGCAACGGTGAATAGAATCCCGCGCTGAAGGGATTGGCGGCATCCCGGAACGAAGGGCAAAAATAGATGCCGCCATCGCCCACGTATTTCATGGCCCAGATGTAGCCACCGTTTTGAAACGACCAGCCGGTCGCCGAAGGATTCTGCGGCACGCGTTGTCCGGCGGGTCCGCTCACTACGTAGCGGCTGTAATGCGAGGCCGACATGTCGTTCATTCTCGCATCACCGGCGCGCCATGGCGGGTAAATGCCGTTGAAATCTCCGGCATACATCGCCGAGCCGAGGCCGAGCTGCTTCAGGTTGTTCAGGCATGAGACACGCTGAGCCTTGCTCTTAGCCTTGGCCAGCGCGGGCAGCAACATGGCCGCCAGGATAGCAATGATGGCGATCACCACCAGCAATTCAATCAGGGTGAAGCCGTGCGCCGAACGGGTGCGCGGCTCAAAACGCGGGTTGCTCAGTTTCATAATCTTACTCAATGCTCCAAAACGTGGTGGTTCAGCCGCCTGCCGCGCGAACTTTGTTGATCAATTCCTGCACGGCCTGACGTTGCCCGGGGGTCAGGGTCGTGAAACCCGCGATGCGTTGCAGTTGCTCGACGGCATCGCGAAAATTGCGGGCGCGGATGGCCGTGGCGGCCTCGTCGG
The DNA here is from genome assembly GCA_035765895.1 of Verrucomicrobiia bacterium. Lineage (NCBI taxonomy): Bacteria > Pseudomonadati > Verrucomicrobiota > Verrucomicrobiia > Verrucomicrobiia bacterium. The sequence continues at coordinate 71,114 of DASTWL010000007.1, forward strand.
CCGTCATCTTCAACCCCGGCCGGGCGCTGGCAAACGCCGCTTCATATTGGCTCAGGTCCACCGGATCGGCCGGCTGTGCGGGCGTTTCCGCGACGGTGGCGGCGGCTCCACCGGCCGGCGCGGTTGCAGTCTCCTTTTTGCCACAGCCCGTCAGCAGCAACACCGCCAGACCGACCACGCCGCCTGCGCACAGAATATGGGTGCAGCTGCCCGGTCCGTTGGAGCGCCGGGAGGCGTTTGCCTCGTTCAGTTTCATTTTCTCAATCATCATCACCGAATGCGGGTAAAAGGTTCAGGGCAGCTGTTTGCGATCAAGGCTGGGAGGGGCGCCGCTGCACGCGGCGCCCCCCGAATACACCGGACAACTTCATCGGGATCACGGATACACCAGGCGGAAGAAGGCCGCCGGATTGGTCGGATCCACTGGCAGGGTCACCTGATTGGTGGCCGCTGAACCAGCCACATCAACCCAGTTCGTGCCCAGGCCGAGGCTTAACGCGTTGGTCTGCATCTGCAACCGCCAGCCCGTGTGGTCGGCCGGCCATTGCAGCGTGAGGTTGCCGCCGGACACGCTGCTCACGATGTTCGTGGGCTGGGTGTTGACCGGGCTGGCGCCGCTGAGCAGCTCGATGGAACCGTCGAGCGAGAGCTTGTTCGTCCAGACATAGGCGACCGTGTTCAACGCGTTCGAGGCCGGCAGGGTCACCGTGGTGAAGCCGGAAACCGGGACGCTGAACAGCTTGAACTTGTCGCCCGTTATGAGGTCGGGGCCGAGGTTGGTCACCGTCAAGGTGCCGTTGGCCGCGATGGAGGCCGCCACAATCATGTCGTTGGTGGCGGGTGCGTTGGTGCGGTTGAGTTGCAGATTCACAACCGAGTTGGCGGCAAGCGTGAGGGCATTGGCCACGGTAAGGGTGCCGATGCCGTCACCTGGATTGAGGGTCGCCACGGCGTTGCCCGTGGCGGTCACCGCCCCGTTAACCGTGCCCGAGCCGCTGAGCGACTGCGCAACGGTGGCGCCCAGATTCAAGCCGCCGAGACCCGTGACATCCAGCGTTGCCCCGCCAACGACCGTGAAGGCATTCATGTTCGTGGGCGCGGCGTCCAAGGCCAGCGCCACGGCGCCGTTGCTGACCGTGAGGGAACCGGCCGTTGTGTTGGTGCCCGTAAACGTCTGGGTGCCGGTGCCAACCTTTACCCAGCTGAAGTTGCCCGACAGACTGCCTGCATAAGTGGAGTTGAGATTCTTGTAGCCCACGTTGACAACGCAAGCCTCGCTGTCCCCAACCCAGGCCGTTGGCGAATTGCCGACCAGACCGCCCAATTGCCAGGTCCGGGTGCCGTTGGCGTTGATCGACACCGAGCTGTCGCTCAGGTCGAATGTCACGCCCGGGGCGACACATCCCGTGTCGAGGCGCAGCCAGCCGCCGGTGCCCCGCAGATAGACGGTGTTCGTCACGCCCGCCCATTTCGCATCTCCGCCATTGCAGGAAAACGTGTCGTTATTGCCGCCGACGCTGAAGTCGATGAGCAGGTCCTCCGTGCCGACCAGGGGCGTGCCCCAGAAGAGGGTGCTTCCGGCGCCGATGGTGTTCGTCCGCCCGCCCAATGGAGGCAACAGGTAGATGGTGTTCGTGATGGTGCCCGCGCTGGTGCTGGCAAAGTTCAGCATGCCGCCCTTCAAATAAACCGGGCCGGCGCCAAACGGTGAGGCCGATGAAAGGCGGACGGAGCCCTCCTCAATTGTGCTCCCACCGCTGTAACTGCTGGCGCCACGCCAATTGAGCTCGCCAGTTCCCTGTTTGAGAAAGGCGATGTGGCCGCCGGTGCCTTCGTTGTCGTTCACCGCCGCCGAACAATCATAGGCGGTGGCGTTGGAAACGGTCAGCAGGTTCGTGACCGTGCCTGCGTCATTGACGATCAATCCGCCGCTGAACGTGGTGCTTTGCAGGCCAACGAAGAACTGGTCAGCGCCATGCATGTCCAGCACGCCGCCGGCTTCCACGCGGGCGGAACCACTGAGCTGATTTGGATTTGCGAGGACGAGCTTGCCGGCATTCACGCGGGTCTGGCCGGTGCGTGAACTGACGCCGCTCAGGGTGACCGTGTTGGTGCCGTCCTTGACCAGCACGCCACTGCCGGTGTCGGGGATGGCAAAGGTCCAGTCCGTCGAGCTGTTCAGATCCAAGGTGCCGTCGTTGGTGATGGCCGAGGTTGACAGCACGCCGCCCGGGCCGCCGTTACCGAATTGCAGCGTGCCGGCGATGATGGTGGTCGGGCCGGTGTAGTCAGCCGCACCGGCCACGGTCACCGTGCCGCTGCCGTTCCGCGTCACCCCGCCACTGCCGCTGAGGGAGGCAAATGTTTGAGCCGTGGATTGTGCCAGGACCAGTTCACCATTGTTCGTCACGGCTCCGTTCCCGAAGCTGCCGTCCACCTCCAGCGTGCCGCCTTCAATGGTTGTGGTGCCGGTATTGTCGTTGACCGTGCCGATGGTTAGTCTGCCCGCTCCCTGCTTGAGCAGACGGCTGAGGCCGCTGATTTTGGAACCCGGGCTGCCTTCGTTGAAGTAGTAATCGGTGACCGGATTGCTGACGACCACCAACGACGGCTTCAGCGCACCATTCAGGGAAACATAGGGGTTCGCCGCCCCGCCTTCATCGAATCTGACGACGTCTCCGTTGGTGAACGCCCACGGCGTGGCTGAACCGGACAAATACCAGTCGGTCGTGCCCAACTGGTCCCACGTCGAGCCGGTTCCGGACCACGTCAGGTTGTCGGATGCGGCGTCTGAAACCACCATATAGATGGTGTTGGTGCTGCCCCCTTCATTGACCAAAACCAATTCGGCAGATTTCCCCGGCTGACCCAGTGTGAAGGTGAAATTCACCAGCGAGCCACTCAAGCTGACATTCGCCTGAAGCAGCTTGTAAGTGCCGTTGGTCAGCGCCGGACTGGGCACCGTAATAATGCTGCCGGGGTTAATGGTCACGTAGTCGCCCACAATCAGGTCGCTGCCGGTGGTCGTGACATTCATTTCCAAGGTGCCGCTGATGTCGAGGCTGTTGTAGTTCGTGAAGATCAAGGCACCGATGGTGCTGGACGTCCCCGGCGAGAGTGTGGTTCCCGCGGGCACGGCCAGGCTTCCCCCATTCACACTGCCCACGCCGGAAAGCGTCTGGCTGACGCCGGCATTCAGCACATATCCGGCAGACACATCAAGGGTTGCGCCGTTGTTCAAGATAATGTTCGGACTGGCCATGGTTGCCCCGTAGTTCACGCTCACCGTTCCCGCGTTGACCACGGTGTCCCCTGCATAGAGATTGGTTCCGCTGAGCATCAGTGAGCCCGAGCCAAGCTTCGTCAGGCTGCCCGAACCGTTATTGCCCACCGCGCTGGCAAACGTGACGTTGTTGGCGCCGACGTCAATGGTGGCACCACCGGCACCGATGGTGACCGTTCGCCCTGAAATGTCGTCCGCATTGCCGTTGTATTGCAGTGTGCCGCCGTCGAAGCTGATGTTGCCGGTGCCGAGATTGTCGATGCTGGAGAACACCGTTGTGCCGCCGTTGAGATTCACTCCGCCGCTGTAGCTGTTGGCAGTGGCCAAGGTGAGCGTCCCGGTGCCTGCCTTCGTTAGAACGGCACCGCCACCAATGCTGCCCGAACCGGAAAATGTGTAGTCTTTGCTCGCGTTGACGGTGATCGTGCTGGGCGTCAACGCGCTGTTGAGGGTGACCGTAATCGGGCTGGCGCCGCTGAGGGTGTCTTCGAACAGCACCGAATCGCCCACGCCGTTCGCCTCCTGATAGGTGGTGGCTGCACCCAGCGAGTCCTTCCAGTTAACACTGTTCAAATCCCATGTCCCGCTGCCCTGAGTCCACGTCAGCGGCTGGTTCACGGAAACCACAACGAGATCAAGGGTGGTGGTGGAAAGGTTCGTCACATAAGCCGTAACGTGGGGCTTGATGGCGCCCAGCACGAAGTTGCCGGTGCCCGCAAAGCCATTGGTGGACACCATCAGCGGATAACTGCCGACGTTCAATTTGCCCGAAAGAACGTCAACCGCCACCGTGCCGTTGACGGCAACGCCAGCACCATTGGCGACCAGTAGTGGCGCCGTGTTGGTGGTGGGAATGGCAGCCGAATAAAACTGCACCTTTGTGCCGTCGTTGAGCGCCAGACCGTTGTTGGCCGTAAACGTGCCCGAACCGCTTTCATTGCCCACGCCCACGGCCCCGCCCCCGATAATCGTCACCGAACCATTGCACGTGCCATTGCAACGGAAGGTGGCCCCGTTGTGCACGGAAACCGGGCCGGTGGCGGTTCCGCTGAGCACAAATTCACCCTGCACGATGCGGTTCGCGCCAAGCTGCGGCAAGGCAGCGTTCCAGATCACCCGGCCCGCGCCATACTTGGTCATGGTGTTGGCCGTGGTGGAAGTCCGTTGCGACGTGCTGCCGTTCACGTAGAGGGTGCCCGCCGTATTCTCCTGCGCCAGGATGAGCTCGGTGCCGCTGTTCCATCGGAATACATTATATGACCCGGTGATGGTGACGTCCTGCGCCCCCACATTTGAGGTCACGAGAAAAGTGGTTTGCGACGAGACATACTGGTTCTTGCTCGCGCCCGAATCATAGAGCCAGTAATTCCGGTAGGGGTGGGGTTGATTGAAGCGGACAATGAGCGGATAATAGCTGCCGCTGCCACCGCCAAGCGCAAGGTCCGCCGCTGTGCCCGTGGCGCCATTGATCATGTCCACAAACTGCGTGGTGGGCACTCCGGTAAGCGGGTTGGCCTCGTATCCGTTGGAAATGACCGAACCCGCCCCCACCACATTGCGCGATGCGTCCAGCGCGCCGACGTCGGAACCATCAACGCTGGAATAATAAAGAATGTTGCTGGCCGACCCCGAGGCGATATTGATGGTTCCGCCACTGGCATGGTCGAAATACAATGCTGAGTTCGCGCCGCGTGTCAAAGCCCCTGCCAAAGTCAAACTCTGACCGCTCGCAACGGCCCACGTTTGGACCGAGTTGGCCGGCAGGGCAACGGCGTTGCTCAACGTCAGACCAGCGGTCGCTGCCGACATGTCAATGCCTCCCGTGCCCAGTGTCAACGTGTTGCCGGCACCGATGGTTACCGGCCCGCCGGGATTGGCAATCCGCACCCCGCCCCAGCTCAAATTCGCCCCCAGCAACGTGCTGTTGGGACCGGTGACCGTGCTGTCCCAGACCGCCACATCCGTTGCTCCCGGAACCACTCCCCCCGTCCAGGAGTTGAGGTCATTCAGGTTGTTGGCGTTGTCGGCCTTGTTGATATCGGCGGCGTGCAACGAGCCCGCCAAGGCGAGGCCGCTGCACAACAACGCAGCGCGCATCAGGTTTTGAGGTGTTTGGTTGCTTTTCATGGGTGCTTGGTTTGGCTTGGGTGAACGTGTTTTCCCGCGCGTTTCGCCGGCAAAAAGCCGAACGCCGGCACATCCCGGGTGGATGTTGCCGGAGACAATGCGGTCCCGGATTGAAAACGGACGGGTGAAAACATGTGAGGACACCTTACGGCAATCAGGCCCCGCCGGGAGTCGCCAAAAGTGGTTACAACTCGTCACCAATGGGTCGCCAATTCGGGGGACAAGCCGCCCGCGGCACCGGACGGCCCGCAAAGATGACGCGGTGCCGTGGCTGCCGCGGATCAGGGACGACCACCCTCGTCGATGTCGGTGGAGGTGCTGCGCACCCGGTGATATTCAACCGGCGCGACGTTATCAGGCAGCCGCGGCCCGGCATAGAGAATGGCCAGTTCAGCCAGCGCGGCGCTGGGGTCGGTTCCGTAACCGGAGCGCGCGGTTAACTTGAGCCATCGCGCCGTCTGCGTGCGGACAAACCGTATCGTCTGTGGATTCCACGTCGACGGCAGTTCACCTTCCTGGATTTCCCGCCACGTCTGGCCATCGTCACTCACCGCAAGGGCGTAACCCCGGATGTCCCCCTGATGGTCGCGATCGTTTTGACGGTTCATCAGCACCAGACCGTTCATGGCCACCGGGTGCGGAAATTGCACGGTCAGTGCGTGCGGATGGGGTTGCCCCCGATGGCCGCGGGCCGGCGCCCCCGTGAGCCAAAACGTGTTGGGATCGCCATCAATTGCGGCCGCCGCATCGCCGCCGTCGGCCGTGGCCCGGGCCCCGAGTTTGTGCATGATCCGGGTGTCGAACCACGCGTCTCGCAAATCCGCCGCCGGAATGCTGACCCGCGGCGCGAACCGGTCACTGTGCGCATAGTCGAGCAACGAACGGCGCAACTGCCGCGCCACCGGATTGGGCGCATTCAAGTCGAAGGTGCAGACGAGCAGCCGGCCGGGACCGACGCGACCTTCATAGATCAGCCCCAGCTTCCAGTTGCGGTTCCAATCGTCGATGGCCGCAACGATGGGCTGGAGCGCGGCGGGAAATCGTCCGAGATTCATGGCGCGGGTCTTGATGAGTTCGGTCCACTGCCAGTCGCAATTCGCCGCGGTGGGAAATTCCGCCAGCGCCGCGTGATTGGTGTCGCACCAAAGCCCCAGCATGCGGCTCCAACCGGGCCCCATCAATCGATTCCAGAACACCGGCACGCGATCCAGCGGCGGACTGGACCAGTCCAAGTCGGCCAGCGCGGGTTGCAGGATCACTTTGCCCCCTTGTGCCAGCCGCGCTTCGGCGGCATCCCACGAATGCGTCAGCAGCACATCCGCCGGAACGTCCGTGGTCACGCCCGCCGGATACACCCAGAAGTTCCACGCATTCACGTGGTCGAGCCGCGCGGGTGAAACGTCCGACGCGATGCCGAGCACCAGTTGACAGGCTACGGGGGCGGGCAATCCGGCCAGCGCTACGGAGATGGGTTCTGCCAGACTCGTCCGGCCCACGTTGAGTGGCGGCGTCGCCAGGCGTCCATGACGAAGCGTGTGGCCCTGCGCGTCCCGGATTTGCCAGTCCACGGCATTCGTGAGACGCGACGCGCTGAAATTCGCCACCGTCACGCCCGCCTCCAACGTGTCAGCCGTGGAGAAGACACGTTGCTTCAAGCGCGCCAGCAGCACCACGGGACTGCAAAACTGCCGCCATTCGTCCGCGTTCACGTAACCCTTGCTCTCCCAAAATGGATCGAGCACGCCGACCAAGGCCGTCCCCTGCCCCAGATAATCGTGCAGGTCGAGCAATTGAAAACCCGCGAGCCCTGGCGTGCGCAGGTTGGCTTCGATCTCCTCCTTGTAACAGGCCAGTTGAAACCGGCCGGACGCCCACGCGAAGTCCGGGTCGCGGTCCAACAAGCCCTGCGACGCCATCGAATCGCGGAAAATTTCCAGATTCCCCGGGCGCAGGTAGCCCGTGAACTTGGAAATCACCCGGTAATCGGGATAGGCGCACCATTGGCCGACTTCGTGTGCCACGATCGGCACAGTCACGCCGCGCGTGGCCGACGCATAATCGCGTCCAAACCAGCCGCGTTCGCCGCGGAGCAGGTTCTGGCCGATGCGATGCACCGCGAGATAATCCGCACCCGTCACCGGCCCGGGTTCGTCAATCAGCGACCACCCGGTGTCGGGCGTGTAGAAATGCCGCGGATCCTCCGCCCGGAAATGCTCGACCCATTTGGGCAAAGCGTCTTTCCAGTGCCCTTTCGCTTCGTTGCTCGCGGACATCAGCACGAACGACGGATGATTCCCGTAAGCCTTGAGGATGCGCTCCGTCTCCGCGTAGAGCATGGCCTCCATCGGCGTGCCGGGGCCGATTTCGTTCCACATGCCCGGCTCGATTTGCAGGTAAATGCCCGCTTCATCCGCCGCCGTGAACGCGGCCTCGGGCGGACAAAACGAGTGAAAGCGGACGTGATTCAGGCCCCAGTCCTTGCAGGTGCGAAAAATCTTCAACCACGACGCCACGTCGCACGGCGGGTAACCCGTCAGCGGAAAGTCACCGCCAAAGTGGGTGCCGCGCAGGTGGGTTTCCTGCCCGTTGATGGTGAAGTTTTGGCCGACGGCTTTGAAATCGCGCAGTCCAAAGGCAACGTGCTTTGTGCTCCGTGCTCCGTCCTGCGTCGTCAATGTAAGATCAAAGTTCTGCAGCTTGGCGGAAAACTCACTCCAAAGTCCCGCGCGCTCGGGCAACGCCAGATTAACTCTGGCAACGCCGCCGGTTGCGTCCCACACAAGCGGAAGATTGGTCACGATCTGATGCTCAGCCACCGGCACCTGCCCGCGCATCAGGTGCCCGGCAACGCAACTGACGGACAAGTCGCCATGGCCTGACGTTCCTGTGCGGTTCCCAATCTGGAGGGTCGTGAGCGCCAACCCTTTTTTAACATCCGGAAACACCTGCACCTCCTCAAGCCACACCAGCGGCGTGCTGCGCAGTTCGATTCTTCCCACGATGCCGTTCCACGAACTGCCCAGCGAATCGCTCACGGAATGCGCGTCCGGCCGGTAGTTCAGCAGCATCCGATTGTCGCAGCGCACCGTCAGCCGGTGCCGGCCGGGCTTGATTTGTCCCGGCCCCGGACCCACGACACCGGCCTCAAACTCATGCGGCACGCACAGGGAATTGTTTGTGCCCAGCCATTGCGCGTCGAGCCACGCCCGGGTTTCCCAGTGCGCGCGTTCGAGGAACAGCACCACGCGCCGTCCGTTCCAGTCCGGCGAAATCTCCACGTCGCGCTGATACCACGCCGCGCCGAGGTAATGCCGCGGCGGCTGCGCCAAAAACGGCACCTTCACCTGTCCCGGCCGGAGGTCCGCCTGATAATCCGCGCGCTGCCACCAAAGCTGGTCGTAAAGGGAAAGGACCCAGGGCGTGTTGGTCGTGATGAGGTCGCCGAAGCCCTGCGCCTGCAGCACGCCCGGCAGTTGGATGCGATCCGGCAGGTCACGTGTGAACCAGGCTTCCCGGACACCAACGTCGCGCAGGTCCAGGGCAAAACGCCATTCGCCCGCGAGCGGCAGGTTCTCTCCCGCGGCCAGCGCAATCCGGAACAGCAATAAGCACGCGGTCACCAACAGACTGGTCTGATTCCAGAGTTTCATTGTCGCCCGGGCGGCTGCCAATCTGAAGTGAACCGGTATTCTCCGGAACCGATGTGCAGCACGGCACGGTCGCCTTCCGAGCGCAGGAACTTCACGCCCGGACGGCCGGACGCCAGAAACCCGCCCTCCCGGACGCTGCCCGCATCGGTGGCCGGCACATAAACCGTGGCCGTGGCATTCGCCGGAATGACGACATCCAGGGCGAACTGGCGGCCTGTGCGCTTCCAGGCGCAGGCGACCGGACCCCGAACGGAATCATAACTGGCCTTGGCCCACGTGACATTGCCGACCGGCTGCGGTCGAATGATGATCCGTTTGAAGCCCGGACCATCCGGATCGGGCGCAATGCCCGCGAGGTCGCCGTAAAACCATTCCATGATCTGCCCGAGCATGAAATGATTTTGCGAGGAGGACGGGCGCGCGTCCCATGCCTCGGTCAGGCTCGTGGCCCCCTTTTTGAGTTGATAACCGTAGCCCGGTTTGTCCGTCTGATTGTTCATCGCGAAGATGAGGTCGGACCGGCCGCCGTCGGCCAGCGCGCGAAGCAGATACCGGTAGCCCACATCACCGGCGGTGATGGCGTCGCCGCGGGATTGCACGTCGCGCACGAGCGCCGCCAGGACGGCCGCACGATTTTCCGGCTCACACAGGTTCATCACCAACGGAATGGCATTCGCGCATTGGGAGCCCGTTGCATAACTCCGCTGCGCGCGGTTGTAGAACTTGGCATTGAAAGCGGCGCGGATTTCGTCGGCCTGATCGGCAAACTGTTTGGCCTCCTCCGCCCGACCGAGCAGTTGTGCGGTCTGCGACAGAATCCACGTGTCGTAAAAGTAAAAGGCGGTGGCCGTGAGACTGCGCGGCGTGAGCTGGGAAAAGCCCGGCGGCTTCGGACCCAGGTCATACCAGTCGCCCAGCCCAAAATCCAAAATGTTGAAGCTCGCCTTGCGGTTGAGATAGGCGACGTAACGCTTCATGGCGTCGTAGTGACGCCGCAGCAGTGCGGTGTCGCCGGCGAATTGATACTGCTGCCACGGCACCAGCACGATGGCGCTGCCCCACTCCGGCGAATTGCGAAACGCGTTGGCATCGTCGTCCGGGCCCTTGCCGAAAACGACGTATTCCGGCGCGATGCTGGGCACCATGCCGTTTGGGAGCTGCGAATCCTGCATGTCATTCATGCCCTTGGCGAACAACTGGGCAAGGTCGAATTCGTAGCGCAACGCGAGTCCGTTCAGATGATACTGCTCAAGCCAGCCCAGGCGTTCGCGGTGCGGACAATCGGTGAGCACGCTGACCATGTTTGCCCGTTGCGCCCAGCGGATGAGCGTGTGAATGCGGTTGAACAGCCCGTTGGCACAGGAAAATTCGCCCACCGGCCGGGAACTGGAGTGCACTACGACACCGGCCAGCCCCACGACTCGCGGCCGCTCGCCGCCCGGCGCCGCCGGGAGTCGTTCGACCTGCAAATAGCGGCAGCCCTGGTAAAAGAACTGCGGGAACCACGATTCCTCCGCCCCGCCCGCGAGGGTGTATTGCCAATACGCCTCTCCGCCACCGGCTGACCGGCGATCCACGGAACCATCGGGTTTGAGCAGTTCCGCCGGGGTGATGCGCACGCTGGAACCCGCCGGACCTTGGACCGTCAGCCGCGGCATGATGGGAGCGTTTTGCCCCAAATCATAAACGGCCACGCCGTTCGTCAGCTCCTTTTCGCTGACCGGTCGGAGCGTTTCCATCGCCCGCAATGGCGGGGCTGCACACGAGAGGCCACGCAACATTCCACCAGGGCCGGTGGTTTCAACGGCGCGTTCCCATTGGGCATCATCAAACCCGGGCGTGTTCCAACCGGCCGGCTGGCGTCGTGCATCGAAATCTTCGCCACCGTAAATGGACGTGAACGTAAGCGGGCCGGGGTTCACACGCCATTGCGCATCGGTGCCGAACGTTTGCACGGAGCCGTCGGCGTATTCGAGCCGAACCTGCGCGATCACTTTCAACGGGCCGAACGAACCTTTGAACTTGGTGTAGCGCCCGCCGCCCAGCACGCGATACATGCCGTCGCCCAACGTCATGCCGACGGCATTCGTGCCGGGCCGCAGCAGGTCCGTGACGTCGCGGGTGTCGTAGAGGCAGGTGCGGTCGTATTTGGTCCAGCCCGGTGCGAGGAGATCATCGCCGGCCTTCCGGCCGTTGAGTGACAGTTCGTATTGGCCGAGGCCGCAGAGGTGAACCAGCGCCCGCTTGAGCCCGGGTTTCACAGTGAATTCACGCCGCACAAGCAGGCCCGACAGATTCGTATTCGCCGCGCCAATCCATTGCGCCTGCCAGTCCGCCGCCGACAACACGCCCATCGTCCAGGTGGCGGGTTCGCTCCACGCCGAGCCCTGGTCGTCGCCGTCCCACACGCGCACCTTCCAGAACGCCGGCTGGGACGATTTCAACGCCCGGCCTTGATACGGGATGAACAAGGTGTCGGACGACGCCACTTTGCCGCTGTCCCACAGGTCGCCCTTGTCCCGCGCCAGTTCGCCCAGCGACGAGGCGACGAGGATTTCGTAGGCGCCCTGCCGCTGGTCCCGCTCGGAACTGGCCACCTGCCACGACAACCGTGGCTGCACCACGTCCACCCCGAGTGGGTGGGTGCTGTATTCGCATTGCAAAGCCGTGGGCAAAACCGCGCCGAACGCGGCTCTCCACGAAAGAACCAGCCCGAGGGCAACGATGGCGAGGCGCGCCGACCTTCGCACAGTCGGACGCAGACAAAGCAGTGAATCAGTCATGGCTGGAGTTCCAACCGCACGCAATCATACAGCACACCTTGTGACCACGTGTTTCCGCGCGACCGGAGTTGGATGAGGTTTTCGCCAGACTTGAGCAGCGCGGCGTCGAAGGCAATGGGTTTTTCAATCCAAAAGGCGCGAATTCCATCGCGCTGCATCGTGCTCGTGGAAGGCAGCGGACCGGTGGCGCCGGCGGCTTGGCCGTTGACCAGCACTTCGACGTCGCACCCCTGGTGCGTGCCGCAGAACGCCAGCCGCAACGTGGCCCGGCCCGCCGGCGCGTTCGTCAGGTTGAAGCGGATGGACCACACGGAACTTTGCACGCCGTCGCGCGGATCCCGGCGTCGGGCTTCTGCGTCCGCCGCCTCGTCCTCCTCGCTTTCAACCGGTATGTCGGTCCGGTGCATGATGCGTGGCGGCTGGACGTAATTCCAATCCGTGCGCCAGTTGTTTTTTCCGATGACGAAGTTCACGTCGTGCGGAAACTCGTCCACGTATTTGAAGTAAAGGCCCCAGTGCCAGTAATCGTCGCCGTGGCGAAATTCGCGCGCCGTGCGGTCGGGCACGCCGATTTGCCAGACCGTGCGACCGTAGCGCACCGGCTGCCAGGTTTGCCGGCCCAAGGCGGTGGTGATGCCCGCATTCACGGCCACATTCGTCAGCGAGAATTCGCCGATCACCCCATCTGCAATGGCGCGCAGCCAGTAGTTGCCCGGGCGCACGTTGGGAATGACAAACCGACCGGCAGCATCCGCCCGCACCCAAAATTGGTAGTGCTTCGCGTCACGTTGCCAGTCCTGCAATGCAGGAAAACCGTTCCTGCCCAACGCACCCCGCGCAAGTGCGTTCGTGGCGCCCGTGCGGAAGAAACGGTTGGTTCCGCCGCGCCAGCTGCCGCCAAATCCGCTGAACGACGGTGCAAAATCTGGCGCGGTCACTCCCACCCACACGTTGCTCATCGTTGCCGCCGCATCGTAGGGATCATGGAGGACGAGTTGACCGCTCACCGCACCGCGATCCCAGGCCCGCGGATAGTTTGAATCCACCAGCCAGCCGTAGGGCCAGCGCGCGGCTTCGGCGCGGGCGCGGACCAGCGCCTTCTGCCACAGAACCCGCTGGGTGGCGTCCACGGACGCGCCCGGTTGGGCGGCATTGCAATAGATGAGAAACGGGCCAATGAACTTGCTCCACGACTCGTCGCGCGCAACCGAAAAGGCCGTGCCGCCGTAATGACTTCCCAGCCACATGTTCAGCAACGTGGGCGTGCCGCCCGGATTCACGTCGAGATGCCCGGTCAACTCCGCCTTCGTCGGACCGCCGCCGAGGTATTCCAAGCTGGGATTGATGATCCACAATCCAATGTTGTGCCGCGTGCTGGACCAGCCATAGGCCGGCGTTTCACTGAAGACGGCGGAATAATCGTATTTGTGTTCAACCTCGCCCTTGTGCACGCCCGTCGTCATGAGCCGGGCTTCCTTGAGATTGGTAGGCGCGCCCTGGTCCCAATCCGCCCCGCTTGGCATGAGCCGGCGACGGTTTTCGTCCACGGTCAAGAAGTCGAAAATGGCGGGATTCAACTTCAAACAATAGCGCGCCTCGCCGACGCTGAACGGCGGATAGCCCGCGCGATGTGTCCATTCACAATAGGTGAAGATGCCCGCTTCGCCCTGAATCAGGGCGTAACGAATGTCGATATCCAGCGGCGCGTCGGGCGCCCCCGCCACGTTGGCCGTCCGGCAGGATACTTCCGCCAACGTGCCGCCGTTGGTGGCGGGATTCACCCGCACCACCGCGGCATGTTCACCGCTCGGACGGGTTCGGCCCACGGAAGACCAGTAACCACCCATCGAGCCACGGCCGGACGCCATGAGTTCCAATCCTTGATAACGCAGCGACACCAGGTCGCCGCTGGCCTTTTCGATCCTCGCCGTCACCAGTCCGTTGGCCAGCGTGAAATATCGGGCGTCCTCCTTCAAGGTCACCGAATCGGCAGCAGCCGCATTCACCCAAAACCAGACGAGCGCAAGCAGCAGCGCGCCCCTGCGGCCGCACCGGAAGTGGGACAGGAACAACCTCATCGCGCTGCGACGTGTTGCTTTTCAAACCACGCCTGCGCCTGTGCCGCGAGCGCTTTCAGGTCCGGCCGTTGCGCGGCCGCTTGCAAGGCGTCGATCCATTCCTGGTTCAGGTCTCCCAAATCCAGCGACGCATCGGCCCGGACAAAAATGGGGATGCGCGGCAGTTCGGCTGGCACGGTGATGGTTTGTCCGCCCCGGTAGGTTTTTTCCAGGTTCCACGCATCCTTCCAGTCGCTGCCCGCCGGCAGATAGACCTGTTGCGTTTTTTGTCCTTTGGCCCAGATCGGTGACACGAGCACGTCGCGGCCGTAGAGATACGTCCACCAGTTGTCCCACGCCGCGGGCGCCTGCGGATCGGCCAGAAACAAGGGCCGCACAATCGGCAGACCCGTGTGGGCCGCGGCTTCGGCCTCCTGATGACTGTAATCGGCGAGCCGGTCGTGCAGCCGCGCGTAAAACCGCCAGGTGGCAATCAGGTTGGTCGAATAACTCGGCTCCGTCGGCATGTCCCAGAACGCCAGATTCTTCGTCGGCCCCACTTCCATGATCGGTGTGAAGCAACTGAACGCGAGCCAGCGGGAGCAAAGTTCCTGGTCCATCGTCGCCCGGCTGTAACCGCACGTGTCCGAGCCCCATGTGGGATACCCCATCACGGCGGCGCGTTGCACCGCAATGATGGAGGCGCGCAAACCTTCCGGCACGCCCCCGATGTCGCCGCCCCAGAACACGCCGTAGGGCGAACTGCCCGTATAGGCGGCGCGCGGCAGGCAAACAAAGTCGTCGCCGCGATATTGCTTCGCCACGTCGTAAGTCGCCTTCAGATACATGAGGGGGTAATCATTGCGCTGCTCCCGCAACGAACGACCGTCGTGGATGCGAAATGGCCCGTCATCGGGGATGCCTTCCTCGCCGCGGTCGAGCTTGAAACCGGCCACGCCCAGCTTCAGCAACTTCGCCACGCCGTCCTGCCAGTATTGGCGCGCGGCCGGATTGGAAAAATCGGCCAGCGGATAGTTGTTCCGCTGCGGCTCCTGCCCGGGCAACGTGTAGCCGCGGGCCAGGGCGTTGGTTTCCATCTCGCCTTGAAAGAACGGCCCGATCCACAGCACCATTTTCGCGCCCAAGTCGTCCAGCCATTTCACCGACGCCGCGAAGTTCGGCAGCCGGTGCTCGTCAATTTCAAAATCGTCGTAGCCGAGGCGGCCCGGTCCCCACGGACGGTCAATCCAGTAAACGCCGCACGGAATGCCGTAGGCTTTCATCAACAGCACGTCCTCCATCATCTCGGTGTTGAAGGGTCCGTTGGCCGGCGTGCCGTCGTAAAACGTGGCTCGCTGGTGGTGTTCATCGCGCCACCGCCACGGCTTGAAGGCCCATTTGGGCGGCACCAAGGGAGGTCCGGCTTCCAGCGCGTGCGCCTGGACAATCGCGGCGGGCCGGCCGGCCGTGTAGAGCTTGAAATCGAGCGCAGGCCCCTCGAACCGCACCTTCACGCGGTGCGGGTCGGCGGCGCAAAAATCATAATGCCCGGGCCAGAGCGTTTTCACGAACAGGCCATAGCCGCGCGACGACACATAAAACGGCGCGTAAACGGACGTGGTCGGTTTCAGAATCATGTCCACTTGCTGCCCCCGCAAATTCATGGCCGCCTGGATGCCGGGTGCCCACGATTCCTGTTGGGCGCCGTCCACGACGCGCTCCATCAAACCGGTGAAGTATTCATTCGCACCAGCGTCGAGGGCAAATCCCCAACCTTTGATGTCCGCGGCCGGCGTGGCACTGAGGGACACGTTGAAGCTTTCGCCCTGGCTCGTGATTTTGACCTGCACCAGGCGTCCGGCGGCATCGTGGATCGCTCCCTGCGCCGAACTGCCGGGATGCACTCCGGCAAACACCAGTCCCCGCACCGGCACGCGGCCCGTCGAGGTTTCGTAGTAAATGCCGTCGAGCTTCAAGGTGCCGCCCGCCACGCCCCGGCCGCTGCCCAGATGGCTGGATTCGAAGATCGCCGTGGCTTCGCCCATCGTGTGCAGTTGATGACTCCGGCACCCCACCATGGCGAGGCCCGCCCATTCCAGCACCAGTCCAATTACAAATGCCCTTTTCATCTCAAGCTTGCTTCAGTTCCCGGTGACGCCCGGCTGCATTTCCGCCGCGAGTTGCGGGACCACCTTGGGCAGTTCCTGCAAAACCAGGTCCGCCATTGCGCGGGCCCCGTGTTCGTTGAAGTGTGTCTTGTCCGTGGGTTCGCTGGCAAGTTTCGCCGTTTCCGTCGGCCCCAACCGTTCGTAAAGCGCGCGGCTCGCCGCATGCAGGTCAATCAAGGGCGCGTGCTTCTCCGCCGCGACCGCCTTCATCGCCTCGGCGTAGGGCGCAAGCAAATCGACCAGCTTGCCGTCCTCCGTGTAAGTCCGCCGCAACATCGGCGTCACCAGAATGGGAACGCCGCCGGCGGCACGCGTCTCATCCACATACTGCCGCAGATAGTCGCGATAGTCCGTGGCGGCATCGGTCGCCTCGCGGCGTCCCTTGGCATGCGAATCATTGTGTCCAAATTGGATGAGCACGTAGTCGGGCTTCAACGCCAGCGCCCTGGCCCAGCGCCCTTCCGCAATGAACGTCTTGGTGCTGCGCCCGTTGGCCGCCAGGTTGGACACGACCACCGAAGACTTGAAGCGTTCCTGGATGAACATGCCCCAGCCCCGTGCCGGTTTGCTGGCGGCATAGTTGGCGACGGTTGAGTCGCCGACGATCACCAGCCGCAGTGGATGAGCGTTGCCGGAACCCGCTTCCGCCGGGCTGACCAGAGTGGTCAGCCACAAGGCCAGGGCGGCCATGAATGCACGAATGATTGTCATGATTTTGTCGATGCTAACTAAACCGCCGGCTTTCCGGGCGTCACCAAAACTGGCCACCCGTCACCGGGCCGCCACGGTGGCGTGGCCGTCCGCCAGGCCCGCCGCGTGCGCCGTGAGGTTGATTGTTCCCGTCGCCGCCGTGGCCCGAACAATGGCCACACAGCGTCCGCCGTAGGCCTTGCGCTCGTCCGCTTGAAAGGGCTCCGTGCTCAGGCAGTCGCCATTGTCCACCGCGATGATTTTGCCCGGACCGCTCACGTTGAATTGCACGACCTCGTTGGCCGTCGGCACCGGTGTTCCGCTCGCATCCGCCACGACCGCGCGCACGAACACCACATCGTCCCACGCCGGCGAGACGGCAGCGCGATCCGCGACGAGAACCAGTTTCGCCGCCGGGCCGGCCGTGCGCATCACCTGCCTTGCGACATCCGCACCGCCGTTGCGGCCGACAGCCTCGAGTTCACCCGGTTCAAAAGGCACCTTCCACAGGCGCGGCGCGTCGTTCGCCGGCTTTTTCTGCGCGCCCAGCGAACGACCGTTCAAACGCAGCTCCACCGCTTCGCAGTTGCTGTAAACCTCGACGTTCTCGGTGTGCGGCTGCCGGTTGCGCGGCGACCAGTCGGCAAACGTGACCTGCGTGTGCCGCTCCTCGCCGCCGTAGCCCGGATCGGTCGGCATCACATCATCCGCGGCCACCCGGCGCGCGACACAAACCATTGGCTGGTCGCTCCACCAGCTCTGGCGCTGCCACGCCAGCGGCTTGACCCAGCCGGTGCGGTCGAGCAATCCCGAGGCATGCGCGTTTCGCGGCCATTGGCGCGCTTCACCGAGGTAATCAATGCCCGTCCACAGGAACTGCCCCGCGTGCGACGGATGATCGCGGCAGTTCAACCACGTTGACAAATCGTGCTGTTGTTCTGTCCCGACAATCTTCCACCCGGGGTGCGCCCGCTGCGCCGCCAGCAGTTCCTGATCGCGATAATTCGTGCCCACGACATCGAGCAATTCCGCCAGTCCGTTGGTGTAATCCCCGCTGGAGTTGGGCCGGAACAACGCCTGCGTCACGGGCCGTGTCGGATCGTTCTCGTGATAGGCTTTGACCAGTCCGGCGAGAATCCGTTTCGCCAGCTCCGGTTTGGGCGTGTCGTGAATCTCATTGCCGGCGCTGTAAACAATGATGCTGGGATGATTCCGGTCCCGCCGGACCGTGTCGCGCAAATCCGTCAGCGACCAGTCGTTGAAATACAGGTGGTAGTCGTAGGGATTCT